>NZ_JBWYIY010000016.1:0-81581 GCF_056779975.1 Acinetobacter sp. ANC_7511 | reverse complement strand
CATTGGTCAGTGCTGGATCAAGTTCTACAGTAAAATCACCATTTTCGTCCGCTGTACCCGAACCTAAAATGTTGCCTTCTTTGTCTTTGATCTCAACCGTTGAACCCGCTTCGGCTTTACCTGTTACCGTTGAACCATCTTCACTGATCACCACATCGCTTGGTGCTTCTAGCGCAGTGCTATCTGGTGCACTCACTTCAGTTTTGTCTGAAACGTTACCTGCTTCATCTTTCGCAGTCACATCAACCGTTTCACCATTGGTCAGTGCTGGATCAAGTTCTACAGTGAAATCACCATTTTCGTCCGCTGTACCCGAACCTAAAATGTTGCCTTCTTTGTCTTTGATTTCAACCGTTGAACCCGCTTCTGCTTTACCAGTCACAGTTGAACTATCTTCACTGATCACCACATCACTTGGTGCTTCTGGCGCAGTGCTATCTGGTGCAGTTATTTCAGTTTTGTCTTCAGATAAGCTTTCAATACCCGCAGCTATACCACCAAGCAACCCTACGCCAATAGCCCAAGGACTAATTCCATCTATTGTATTGCTATAGAGCAAAGGAGTTATGTCTTCTAAAGGATTGTAGGCTATATTTGATAAAACATTGCCAGATTCATCAGTAAATTGAGCCCAATATAGGCCATCGTCTCCTTCAAAAACAAGACTATGAGCATCTACAGCATCATCAAAATAGCTTTCTATTATAATGATTTCGCCATTTTTTAATTTTACTACAGCAGAGTTACCATCTCGAGTGATACTTTCTACCATGTTCTTACTAACTTCAATTTTAACCACTGAGTTTTCAGTCAAAAGAATTCTGCTTTCCGAACTCTGTTGTAAAACCTTATGAGTTTCTTTCGAAACTACTTGAATATTAACCATAATAGGCTCTTCTTAAATCAAATGTTTAAAATTAATGTTTAAAATTATAGGACTTACGCACTATTATTTAAAGATTCTCTGTGGTAGCAGATGATTTTTATCGAGAATAAAGTCATCAATGAAGCTTTTGATAATTGGTCTAAATAATCTCTTCTGCCAACGATATACATTTTCAAAGATCCGCTCAAACTGGTTCTTTTGTATCTCAACGTAGGCCATCAAGGCTGAAAAAATATGATTCAAAATTAGTTTAGATCGTCTTACCTGAAACTTTTCAATATGACAAACCTGTTTAATCACCCGGTGATATTGCTCTATTTTCCAATGACTTGAATGTGATTCATGAAAACCTTCAAAGGACAATAAATCATCTTCATCTTGATGCACAATATAAAACCTCTGCTGTTCTTTTAACTGAGTCTTAAATAATTGTACAAAGCCAAAATCTTTGAGCCAGACCACTTGACCCTGATGGAAATCTGGCAATAAACGCAGTTGAAACCATTGTCCTTTTTCTGGGGAAACCTTACGGTTACAGTCGATACCAAACATAAATCGAATACCATATTTTCTTATGGTTTTTAGATTTCCAGTCGATGAATACCAACTATCACCTGTAATAAATTGAATCTTTGCACCCCAACTGAGTACTTCACTTAACATATCCATAAAGTAATCATTCTTGGTTTTACTTTCAGATTTGTCATAAATTCGGAAATTAATTGGAATATTTTGACCCTTTTGATCTGTCGTATACAAGGTAATGAGATTAATACCCTTGACGGATCGGTGGTGTTTACCTGACCAAAAATAGCTAACCAAGTCCATATGTTGACTATATGGTTTATCTAAAACAGTATCATCAATACTGACTATAAGTTTATTATTATCAATATGTTGAATTGATTCTTGATATAGATCGTGAGGTGTGTAGTCTTCACGCTCTAGAAAGCGATTTACACTATCATGCGAGATATTATAAGTCTCGGCAAGTTGTGTGCAGCTAATAGAGTTCGGTTCTGTCATGAGAAAGCCCATATAAATGGGTAATGTACAAGTTGCTGTAGAAGCATGTTTAATTCGTCTGATCACAGATACTTTATAAAGTATTTTAATACTTTTTTGAATCCGTCAATGCGTAAGTCCTACTTTTATATATATATATTAGACCTCTTGCGAAAGTAAAAAACACCCCAATATAAGTTTTATGAGATATCAGAAATTAAACCGTTTTTCAGATTCTGAATTTAAACGCTTGGTTGGCGTGCCTCGACATATTTTTACTGAAATGGTAGAGGTTCTAGAAAAAGCAGAATCACTCAAAAATAAATCAGGTCGTCCTCATACTTTAGCTCTAGAGGATCAGTTGTTATTAACTCTCAATTACTTACGCAACTACAGCACTCAACTGGAATTAGCTGCAAATTACCATATCGCTGAAAGTAATGTGAATCGAACCATTAAAAAGGTTGAAGATGCCTTGATGAAATCAAGACGTTTTACCCTGCCAAAACGAAGCATTACCACAGCAAACGAACATTTTAACTGGGTCATTATTGATGCGACAGAATGTTCTATCGAACGCCCGAAAAAAAAATCAAAGTAAGTTCTACAGTGGCAAAAAGAAAAAACACACACTAAAAGCGCAAGTGATCTATCATCCGAAGATTAAACAAATCATAGGGCTAGATATATCGAATGGCAGTCAACAAGACATTAAAATAGCAAGAAAGACGGTTAATAAATTCAAGCATTGTAAATATGTGATGACCGATTTAGGATACTACGGATTAGAGCAACATGGTTTTAAGTTGTTGATGCCAATAAAGAAAAAGAAGAATTTCCCCTTGTTTGATGTTGAGAAAAAGTACAATAGGATGATTGGGAAAATAAGGGTTGTGATCGAACACATCAATCGTCAATTGAAAACATTCAGAATATTAAGTGAACGCTATAGAAATAGGCGGAAAAGATTTGGTTTACGTATTAACTTAATCGCGGCACTGGTAAATCGGATAAATTTGCAATAGCGACTTTCGCAAGAGGTCTATTATAAAAAAATTGTTTTTAATTATGATTAATTTTATTACTAGGTATCACAAAGATTATACTATCAGACATATTTTAAATAAAGGAAGTGTAGCAACTTGCTACACTTCTCGATTTTTCTCTACCAACTCTTTCAATATATTTTCTAATTTTTCTAAACTAGCATCATCAAAATGAGAAATTTTTAGAGAAACCTTTAATAAATTATCATTAAATTTAATATTCCCAGCAACTTTCCCAGCATATTCAATTTTTTTTACAAGCGATGTTGATGGAGAATCGTTATTGTCATGAACTAGGTATTTCGTAGCTTGTACAACAGCCTTAGTTTGCTCAAGTTGGCCATTCTTTACTTTTGTCCAAACAGTTAACAAGGCTTTTTCAGCACGTAGTTTTATTTCGTCGTGATCTGCAAGAAATTTTTTAAAAGCTGTTGCAGCAGTTCGACCTAATAATTGGGGCTCATTTGCCAAATCATTCAAGATGGCTTTAGGCAACTTTTCAAAAGATAAATATTTATACATGTCTTCACGATTTAAGCCTAAAGATTTCGCTAAACGTTGTTTATTTTTCTTTAAGTTTTCATCCAAGCCTACTAGACCAATATAGATTTCGAAGTCTGTTAAATCCTGGCGTTTTAAATTTTCAGCTAGTGTAAGTAGTGAAGCTTCTTCATTATTTGCATCAATAATAATGGCTTCAATGGTCGATTTTTTTAGAATTTCATGCGCACGTAATCGACGTTCACCTGCAATCAGTTCAAATTTTAAATTTTCAAGTTTACGAACAGTGATGGGTTGCAACAAACCAACTTCATCGATCGATTCAGCCAGCTCTTTGATTTCCTGCTCATCAAATTTTCTACGCGGTTGATAAGGACTCCGTGAAATGTCTTCAATGGGGACATTTCGTCTAAATTCTTTTAATTCCTTGATATTATCTTTTTGAGCTATTTGATGCTTTTGAGTATTTTGTTTCAGCTTTTGAGCTAAAAGTTCTTTTGCAGTTGCCATAAAATTCTCAATCAGTTAACTTTAGCTAAAACTTCTTTAGCTAAACTTTCAAAAGCCTTTCGAACTTTTCCACTTTTGTCTAACTTAAGTAAAGACTGCTGCATAATTGCGGCTTGATTTACTTTTGTACTTTGTGGAATAGTCGTTTCCATAATATAGCCCACTTGCTTAAATGCTTCATCACGAATGAGTTTACAAACATTTTGTCGCTCATCGTGCTTAATAAGTAGGGCACCTAATAATTGTAGCTCCGGATTGATTCGCTTTATTTTTTCCAAATGATTAAGTAAGTCTGTAACACCATATAGACCATATTGTGAGCCAGATTCAATCGGGATAATTACATGTGTTGAAGATGCTAAAGCATTACTAGTCAATAGTTTTAAACTTGGAGGGCAGTCAATTAAAATAAAATCATAAAGATCTTTTAATAGTTCTAATTTTGTAGTGAGTTCTTCTGAAGGTCTTGGCGCATCTTCTTTTAGTTGGTCCTCAGTTTTTCCTAAATTGAGAGAACCATAAATTAGTGAAACATTATCAAAATTAGTATCTTCTTCTAAAGCGTCGGTAAGTAATGAGACATCACCTACTAATAACTCAGCGGTTGTTACTCCAACTTCACTTGGATGTTTTAAACCAATATGCAAGCTAGCATTTGCTTGAGGATCTAAATCGATCACAAGCACTTTCTTTCCTAAGTTTGCTAGCTCAGAGGCTAAATGAACAACTGTTGTTGTTTTACCACAACCACCCTTGTGATTCGCAACAGCAATAATTTTTGCAGACATACTTGTCAAATCATTCTATATTTACAATTACTATTAATATAAATAACTTTGGACTAAGTTACTACACCTTTTAAATTTAAAACAGTCATTTGTATAACGCTAAAACAATTTTAAATTTAAAATTTCATATAGCTAGCTTAATTAATAATTAATAGTAATTTATAATTAAGCTAATTAATAATTAAGCTAATATTTTTCATTTAAAAACAATACTATATCCACTTTAAGGTGGAGGGTTTGTCATCTTAAAGTGGAAGAGTTGTCTTCTATAAGTGGAAAGATGATCACTTAAAAGTGGAATTTTTGTCACTGTAAAGTGGAGTGGATGTCACTTAAAAGTGGAATGTTTGTCACTATAGTGGAATGCTTGTCACTGTTAATTATAAAATATAGGTATTATTATTTAAAATATAGATAAAACAATTACTTATGATGTTGATAACTTAGTTAATTTATGTGCAATAGTGGAAAAAAAATCACTTACAAAAATAATATTGTGGATAAAGTTGTAATGCTTTTTTAACTAGACCACTTTTTGATATATTTATTGATCTAAGAGTGGAAAGAATTTCACGCACTCACCCTAGAATGCAGATATTTTGTTCTTATGACTAAACTCGATATTTTTTTTTCAGTGATCTGCGTTTTTTAAAGGTGGAAAACTTGTCATATCGAAATAGGTTAATTGATTATTTAAAATCCATTATGGGTATTTATTCATCAATCCGTATTTCTATAAAGAATCAAAAACATCTAAAAGTGGAGTGTTTGTCATCTTTAGGTGGAATAAAAAAATAAAATTCCACTTTTAGTTGATTTTTATCTAAATCTGGTGACAAGTATTCCACCTTAGGTTTTTTAGGTGAAAGTGTTGAATATTTTTCCACTTTTTTATATAACATGCATAATCAACTTAAGCACACTTAAAATAGTTAATACTCTTTATGTCAGAACTAAGCCACAACAAAGAAGAGCTGGATTCAATCCCGTACTGCATAGGTAATATTCGTCACAATGGGGTTGTAAGTACTAGCAATCGTTTGATACGCCCTATTGAATTGTCAGCGAATGAATATAAAGCACTTTTATACGCGATGGCTGTTGCCAATTACGGTGAGAAGAATCATATCGATAAAGAGATTAGTGAACAAACATACATCTATCTGTATAAAGATGATTTAGCTGAATTACTGGGATTAAGTAAGCGAAATTCAATTAATGTAGCCATTGATCGAATTTACAAAGAACTTTCATCCCGTGTGGCGCACTTTGTAATTGAAGAACCTGTAGATGATATAAAGAAAAAGACTAAAAAAGTTCACTCGGTTGTCCCTATTATCCGTGAGTTAAGATGGGAAGATGATTCAAAGAATGCACTTCAAATCAGATTTACCAGTGAAGTATTACCTTACTTTACTCAATTAGCTGGTGGTAATTTTACAACATACCAACTTAAACATTTATTTGCTCTAGATTCAGTTGCAAGTATGAGTCTTTATACCTATTTCATAAAAAACGAATTCAAATTTAAGACTCAGGAAATCTACGAAGTTCCATTATTATTAGAGAATCTCAAAGCACTAATTGATATAAATGAAACTAAATATGACCGTTGGGTTGATTTTCGACGTTATGTATTAGATAAAATTGTAGCTGAAATTAATGAAAATACCGATTTACAATTAGAATATGAAACAATTAAAAAAGGACGGCCTATTGTAGGCGTAAAATTTAAATTACATCATCGTAGCTTTGAGAAACCTGTAATTGAAAATAAAAAGGCCGAAAAATTAAAGATCTACTTAGATGTTCCATTTGAAGATAATGCTGAAGTAAAAGATCTAGGTGCAAAATTCGATACCACTGTACGTTCATGGTATATTTTTAATGATGATGAAAATTACTTACAGCTTAAAAAGTGGTTTAAGACTGAAGGTTGCCTCACAGACTCTCAAGCAAACGTTGTTATTAATGATTCATTATTTCAAATGGATTTTGCTGAAGTAGGAATGAGCTTAAGTGACTTTAAGAGAAAAATGAAAAATAAATTGAAAACAGATAGTAAATTTGTGGAAGGCATCAAGGATCGTCTAAATGAAATTTTCGGAAAGGATATTATCTAGGAGTGTAGCAACTTGCTACACTTTTATCGGCTATTCTTAGTTCAAGAAACCACTTATAACTTTAATTAGTAAAACAGTTGGTGGTGTTTCAAAAAGTATGCTGGCGTTAAACAAATCCGTTATTAAGGTAAAAGAAAGTCAAATCAAAGGCTTTAAAATGATTTTCGAGCTTTTTAGAAAAGTTGCAACTTCTCCTAAATCCACGCCTGATTCGATGATGAATTCTACAATTGTTACCTTCAATACCGACGGTAAAAAACTTACCGATCACTTGTTTGCAACATTGAAATGCTGTAATAAAACTATCCCAGTGATCACTCGCAATTCGAGCATATTGAACCCCAAGCTTTTTAAGTCTAGCTTTAAGACGTTGAACCGTTGCTAAATCCCGCTTACCCCAAACATAAGCAACAATTTCTCCAGATTCTCGATGGTAGGCATTAATAAGCCATTGTTTATTTTGCTTATTCCCTACAAAAGTCCAAAGTTCATCGACTTCAAGACATTGGTAGTGGCTTTGTTTAGGCTGAATCTGATAGATCGATTCACTTAAGGTTCGTAATACCTTGCCAATGCTGATACGCTCGACTTCAGCAATATCTCTTACACCGCTTCCTCTGATCATTAAATGTAATATCTTGCCGGTAATACCTGAGTTACACCCTTGATAGCTTAATGCATGATCACCAATAAACTGACGTTTGCAATCTTTGCACTGATGGTTTTGTTTCCCATCTACTTTGATGCCATTTCTCTTTATATTGTTACTTAGACAGGTAGGACATTTGATTTGTAGCGTTATTTTCATAGCTCTATTTTATCAAAAGTCATATTGTTTTTTTCAGCGTACTTTTTGAAACACCACCAAATTTGGCAGTAAAAACGAACATCTCACCGCAAAACGAATCCATCTATGGGACGAAGCGGTCGAAGAAGATATCGCAGCCGTTGATCTGGAATTAGAACGATTAAATGCAGATAAAACCGATGCAGCGACACACAAAGCCAAAACCAATAAACCTAAACGTCGACTGCTGCCAGATCATCTACACACCATCCGTATTGAGCATGAACCTGCATCAACCCAATGCAGTTGTGGCTGCCAGTTACGTCGTATCAGCGAAGATATCAGTGAAAATGCATTTCAGACCGGCACAGTTCTACAGGGAACAGCATGTCCGTGGCAAATGGGTCTATGATCAGTGTGACACCCTGACTCAGCAAGCGATGCCTGCCTATGTGATTGATAAAGGCATTGCTTCACCTGAACTGCTCAGCCACGTGTTAGTATCGAAGTATGCCGATCATTTACCGCTGTACCGTCAACGTCTGATCTATCACCGAGCAGGAATCGAGCTTTCTAGATCAACGTTATCTCTTACGAAGCAATGCTTCTCAGATAGGTCGCTGCGGTGTAGAACTAGAGCCTCTGGCCAATGCCTTAAAAGAGGTGGTGTTGCAACAGCAGGTGCTGCATGCAGATGAAACACCGGTCACCATCATGCGGATGGGTGAGAATAATAAAAAAACGAAGAAAGGTTATGTCTGGGCCTATGCCACCACACAGTACAATCCAGTTCAGGCAGTGATCTATGACTTTCAAGATAGTCGTTCAGGCCAGCATGCTGAAGAGTTCTTGAAAGGCTGGCAGGGCCATTTGGTCTGTGATGATTACAGTGGTTATAAAGCACGCTTTAAATCAGGCCAGGTCATTGAGGTGGGCTGCATGGCCCATGCACGTCGTAAATTCCATGAACTGCATGTAACTGGGAAAAGTCAGGTCGCTGAACAGGTCTTAGTGCTGATTCAGAAACTGTATGCGATAGAGGCTGAAATAAGAAAAAATACCGATGGTCGTGCTGAACAACGTCATCAGTACAGGCAAGAGTACAGTAAACCTGTTATGTGGCAACTTTATGAATGGCTGATATGACATCAACCAGCAGTTCCCCCAAGTTCTGCAACTGCTAAAGCACTTAATTACAGCTTAAAACGCTGGGAAGCTTTAAGTCGTTATTTAGATGATGGCAATTTGCCGATTTGCAACAATTGGGTGGAAGTGCGACACGAAGTCGCTTAATGAAGTTGTTCCCCCTGCGGGAATAACTAAAAACTATAAAAAATTGGAAGAATAAAATTTAAAAAGATATTTTATTACAAATGCTTACTAAATTTATTTTGATTTGTGAAATAAAAAATAGAAAAATTGTTATAACTATTTGTATTAATATTTTGAGCTAATTATGTCATGAGTTTTGATCAAACGATAAAAAATACTCTCGTATTTTTTTATCAATTTGTTCTACCCTTCTCAACCAAAACAGAAGACTTGGAATACATCAAAGCTAAGCTGAAACAACTAGAAAAAATCAGGCCAGGCAACAACAAGAGTAAGCAGAATAATTTTAAAAAAATTTATGTAAAACTCTGGCATCGTATTTTAGAACTTTTGAAAACAGATAGAGCAGCACGTGCAAATGTCCAATATATTCCGCAGATTCAGCTTATTTGCGATATGGAAAAATATATCGATTCAAAAATGGCATTAGAAATTTTTAATACACGTAAGGAACTCACTACACCATTACTGCTTCAATTTTTTGACATACGTAACAATGAAACGAGACAAAAAGTCATGGAGAAATGTTCTAAGAAGCAGCTTGGTATGATCGAGACTTCAACTTTAATCAATGCAGAGCAAGAGTGAACGAATGGAAGTTCAGAAAAAGAGAGAACGGAGACAAGATCTCTTTTTAACACAATACCAAGAGTACAGAACAAAGTTTATTTCGCATGCTGTATTTGATGATTTAGATGAAAGTGATAAGCAGACTTTTAGTGATTTTGGAAAAACTGCGCATAAGGTTTTTCACGAGATAATTAAAGCGCGTAAACTGGGTGAAGAATATCGAGTTGCGGCCTTAAGCTTTTTTGCTTCGCGCGATGTATTGGACCATGCTGGATGGTCATACTTCATTTTGAGAACGAGTTATTTTGTTGAAGCACTTTATATAAAATTAGCCGTTATTCCAGATTCCCAAGCTAAACAAAAAGAAATTTTTGATTTATTTCGATATATTGCAAAACCAATTCTTCAAGAAAGTGAAGAAAGTTCTTTAAAAGACGAGAGTCAAAGGCTCTTAGAATGCTTTATAGCATATATGTTAGAACTCGAACAGGATAAGGTGAATAGTGACTGGGAGAGTTTCCTTAAGAATAAAATAAAACAAAATTTGCCCGAGTTCACTCAAACTAAGGTGCTAAATTATATAAATGACTTAAAAATTATCTTTAAGCGATTAAAACAAGGGAGGATTGTAAAACGCTCGCGTCGTAAAAAAATAAAAATTTCAGATTGGCCGACAAAGAAAAAATTAAAAAGTTTCCAAAAGAAGAGAGAACAAAGACAGCTTATTAAAGGATATCCAGCATATATTCAAGCTCGACAGGAGATCTTTTATGCTGATGATGGAGATGTTGAATTTATAGATGAGGGGATTGCTGTACATACAACATCTAAATCTACAGCTCGTTTTAATACAGTATTGAACAATCATAGTGAACATTTGATGAGACATCGTCAAAGACGTCTACAACCGTTTGTAACCAACACAAATTACATGAGCAAAGATGTGATTCAACATCTTATCTATATTTTGAAGAGTGAGTTATATAATGCTCCTACTCAAGATTCAGCGATTGCAGCAGCATGCCTATTGAGTTTAGCGACGGGTTTATCACCAATGCATTTGCTTCAATATAAACAACTGATTGATGAGGGAGTGCTTATTAAAGATGGTAGTTCTAAAAAGCCGGAGTATCGACTCAGATTACATTTAGATATTACAAAACAAAAAGTTGAAACTTTAAAGATTCACCAACTGAATAAAACAGTGACGCATGATCTCTATGTATCAAGCAGTTGGTTTGAATATCTTATTTTGAATGGATCACAACAGGTAATTACAGTACAAGAGATCAATCAAAGACTCAAAAAATGGACTCAGAATCAGGGGCTAGGTTCAATTACTGTTGAGAAACTCCAAGCCCAGCTTTATTTCTATATTTTTCACCGTACTTTTAATGAATATATTGCCCATGTGCTATCGGGCAAAGATAGCACCCATGAGCTACCGAGTAGTTTCTACAATGGTGTGAGCGCATCGGAATTGAATCAGCATTATTTGATCTACTTAGAGACACTCAGTGTTGAAGAAACGAAAACAGAAATTGAAATGCTTAAAGAGCAGTTTGTTAAACATGAACCTGCGTCTATATCACGTTTTGGTAGCCAATTAGCACTCAATCAAAATTATGTTAGACAATTTTTTACACGATTACATGCCATTTGCGTTGATAAAATACAGATACATCAACATATAATTGAGCGAATTAATGCCTATAGTGCTTGGATGTGGCATATCAGCTTATTGTGCCTAACACGCCGTCCTCGGGAAAACTTATTAGGAAAGTATAGTGACTACGATTTAAAACTAAAGTTGTTGTATGTAGATGATAAGCAAAACAGTCAATCACGAAAAGATGGTCGCTATATACCGCTCCCAGCATTTTTTATCCAAGCTTTTAAACGTTATACGCAATTTTTAAATACGGTCACTCAGCAGTATGCAGAGCTCCTCCGATTTGTATTTGGGAAAAAGATTACATTGCAAGATTTGTTTGGCCAAGTGATCCATTACCCGAAATCGTTACCGACCACTGCTGAGGAATGGGCAAGTAAGAAAATTAAGATTGCTGCGCTCAACCGAAGTTGGATTAATGACTATATTGAAGGTCATCAACTCAGCAGTTTATATAATAACTGGCTACGACACTTTGATATGAATATGTTGATGGAGCAAGGTTTGGCTTTTAATGTCATACAAGCAGTTTATGGGCATGATCAGCGTAATCAGGAGTTCTTTTATCGCTATTCATCTGCATCTTTACCACAATATATCAATCAATTTACCCAAAATATTGATCGCATGATTAAGCAATTGCAGATTGAGCATCTGTCATACATTTCAGTACTTCAATCTGAGGGCTTATCATGAGTATAGATGAGTCATTGATTCAAAAAATTCAGGTTCAGGTTGATTCTGTATTTGCCGAAATGAAAAGTCAGATTAAGAGTTTAAGAGACCGACCTGAATTATTAGATAACACACTAAATACCTTGTGGTACGAGTTTTATGATGAATTTATTTGTTTTTTAGAGCACAAGAAATTTACTCGGAAAGATACTCAAAAACCGTATATTCAAGCTATTGAAAAATATTTTTTATCTTTGCGTCAGACCTATTTATCTCAAGCAAAGAATGCGTATCCAATCAAAGTATGGCCTAAAACTACTTTTCTAGAACCTATACCCAGACAACTTCGTAGTACTGAATCACATCTTCGGCAAGGACAAAAACATTATCATATTGCTATAGCCTTAAAATCCTATTGGAATTGTCCATACAAGGATGAAGTTACTCCGGCATGGTTATGGGGGAATTTTTATTTAAGTATGATGTACTGCTCTGGCTGTACTGATCTAAGTCAATTAACAGCAATTGGTAATACCTTGGTCAACGCTATTGTCAAAGATGAACTCCAAATCTGTACTAAACTTTATCATGCGGGATATAAAACAATCATCCAACCACTCGCACTGCATTATCGAGTACCACAGCGTACTTATGGTAATCAAATCGAAAATAGACAGGTGTATCAGTGGCGTTACATTTGGCTTAATCCCTTTGCACAGTTGTTTATAAAAGGGATAAAACAGCATAGCTCTCAAGCCTTGAATCAGCAGATGCCACGATATGTTTTGGAGTCTATCTCTACTGTATTAGGGAAATTACCTAAAGAAATTGATCTGAGTCATCAGATCGTAGGTCTGAAAAAACTACTACGCCGTAATGATAAACAGTTAGCAGAGCTTCGTTCACTTACACCTTTTGATCATTCAAACTTAGCCATTGAGCTTGACTCTTATTCGGGCTTAGATATGTGCTTAAGCGAGGTTATGCGAGGTCGTCTCAAAACGGTGTCGTTAACACCTATTGATCAGGCGAGAGCATGGTTAGATCACAACATCTTGCAGACGCAGTTAACACATATTGAGCGGGATATACCACTACAGACAGAAAAGGCGGTACCAGACTTAATTACAGCTCACCAGCAACTCAAAGAAATTCCATTTGAATTGATGCTATTTGAAAAAGATCAAACTGAAGTTGATAAGCGTCAGAAACGGCAGCGTAAAAGTGAACGTGTTAAATGGATCAGATGGACAAACATTCAGAAGCGACTAGAAGAAAAGAAGCCTCACGTTGGCCTGTATGAAAAAAATCTAATAGAAGCACAGCTCAGGCTACTGGGGTGGATTTTTCATCTTAAGTCTCAAAAGATGAAACTCAATAGCATCGAGCGGTATTTAAGTAGTATCGCTAAAGATTACTTATTCCATGTCTATATGTTCCCAGGTGATATAGATAACATGGATCAAGAAGATTGTGAGAAACTGTACGACGCTATCTTAGATAGTATTGATGATCGAGATCAAGCCAAACGTGAGACTGATCCTAAGGGCAATCACGGACGTGCACAGTATGCATTTGGCAGACTTAAAGCATTTCATCAGTTTTGTATGAAACAATACCGTGTCCCTAAGGTCGGTACCTTTCAATACAATGATTATCATCGTGTACAATTTTGTCATGCCAAATTAATTAGCCCAAAATTGTTCAATCAGCTTAAACAGGTACTAAGTTTAAAGATTGAAAAATGTCAAACAACTAAAGAGCAAGCGTATCTTTTTCAGCTACAGCTCATGTATTTACTCGCATTTCGTTTGGGGATGCGATTGAATGAAATTAGGGGACTTACATTGGCAGAGGTCATTTGTCCTGAACTGATTTGGCGTAATGATACGCTGACCAAACCTGTGCAGATCCGTTTTAATTTACGTAACAATGTTTATCGGAAACTCAAAAGCCAAAACGCAAAGCGTCAGCTTGATCTGAACGCCGTCATGCTCGATGAAGAGTTGGCATTGGTACAGCAATATCTAAAACAATGTATTACACATAATCCAGCGAAAACTAATCATGCGGACAAATTGATTTTTGCCCAAGATGGCGAAATTTTAAGTGAAGCTTATATTAGTGAAATGACCCAAGTGATTTTTGATGAGATATTGGGTGAAGGGCATGGTTATACTTTCCATAACTTTAGACATAGTGCCGCGAATCATTTAGCAATCGCTTGGTTAGGCTCAAAAGAGATGATCATGACCTATACGGATTACACTTGGAGCCGGTGTAAAGTCATGCGTCAGCATTTATTTGGAGAAACTGCAATTCAGCATGAAGCTGTCATACAACATAAGTGGCGGTTACTAGCTGACTGGATGGGGCATGCAAACATAGAGCAAACAGCATCTCACTATCTACATGTGCTGGATTTGTTGGTGATAGATCGAATTTATCATTTGCCTTGTACAATTCATCGGGACACGATCAAACGGATACTTCAAAATGACTTAACAAGTGCTAACACAGAAATTGTAGATCTTAATCATATAATACGAAAAGGCCAGTATTTCGATTTTTATCATGCCACATATGCACTAAAAAAAGTGGATTCAGTTAAACCTGTTCAGCCTAAAATAAGTAAAAATGTATCTGTATCTACCATCATCCATGATTACATTAAATATAGAGCCTATGAGGACCATGATTGGGTATTACGCAGTAAAAAGCTCGCTACTAAGTGGATGGCGGTAAAAAAGCCTCAAAATAATGAGGATTTTAGTGAAGATGAACTCATCTCCTTATATGAAAAAGCCTTAAAGAAAGGTTTTGAAGCAAAGCAATGCGTAGAGATTTCAGCACTGCCAAAGCGGGTTCAACATCAGGTTTTAAAAGCCTTGCGTATTTTAATTGAACATGGAAAGCTGAGAAAAAACTTTATTCATTTTCAATATCGTTTTGATAAGCAAAATAGGCCACGTGTCGATTGGTCCATTCAACATCTGATTACGGGACTGAAATATTTACTCCCTGAGGATACGCAGCTAAAAGTTGATAATGATCCACCGGATAAGTCACAAAAAAGTCGTGAAGTGAAATTAAGCTTTATCAATGAAAACAATAAAAATACGACACTTTGTATTGCGTTTATTATGTTGATACATGCGATTCAGCAAGAAAAATTGAGCATTTAAAATGAATTGTTTTAATGTGTCTAAGGCGAGCTGTATTGAATATAAATCAATATAGAAAGGGACGAGCGATATCGTCGCTGAAGTTGTAGGTTAAAATCGTTTCTCAATGATAAGCGAACTCTGATATCGTATATATACATGGCTGAGATGTATCCAACTGAATGAAAACAATAGATTATTACAATAAACAGGCTGATCAATTTATAAAGTCGACCTTGAATGTGGATATGGAAGCACTATACCAACCTTTTTAGAGCAATTAGCACATGATGCCTACATTTTAGATTTAGGTTGTGGCTCAGGTCGGGATACTTTGGCTTTTAGAAAAAAGGGCTATTACGTAGATGCGATTGACTATTCTGAAGAACTTGTAAAAAAAGCGACTGAGCTTACAGGGTTGAAAGTACGTTATCAAAGTTTTTATGACTAGCAGAATATGAAACATATGATGGTATTTGGGCATGTGCCTCTTTACTACATTGTGCTCGTAATAGACATCTCTGATGTTTTAAAACGTATTCATGCTGCATTAATGAATAGTTCATCTTCATATCAGCATGTTGAAGAGCATGATCTTGAAAAATTTGCAGATTATTGGATAGGTCTGTCACCAATTCTCATTCATAGTTTGCCAGTTACTTGTATTCCTAGTAGACCACTTTAATTAAAATTAGGAATTTCATTCACTGGATATATTAATGTTAATGGATTTGAGGTTAAAGAAATGAAGCCAAAACGCTGATAAAATTCCATCGCTTTTTGATCTTTTGCATGTATTACAACAAAATTTACACCAATAATTTGAGCAACTTTTGAAACTTGTTTGAGAGCATGTGCTAAAAGCACTTTTCCAATTCCT
Organism: Acinetobacter sp. ANC_7511; assembly: GCF_056779975.1. Classification (NCBI taxonomy): domain Bacteria; kingdom Pseudomonadati; phylum Pseudomonadota; class Gammaproteobacteria; order Moraxellales; family Moraxellaceae; genus Acinetobacter; species Acinetobacter sp. ANC_7511. The sequence goes on along the minus strand of NZ_JBWYIY010000016.1, from coordinate 65,642 downwards.
TGCCCTTGAGTCACTTTATCAACGGCAAAGCGACCTACAACAACACAAGGGAGTGGATAACGAGGTAAGCGTTTGGTGAGTACGGTATCTACTAAATCGAATCCAATAGAGGTACTAGATAGACAGTAAAACCCTATCACATTTGAAGCATGATCAACAGCAACATACGTTTTACTTGTCCCTGGTTTCTGATGTTGGGACGCATATTGTTTAATGAACTTATTTAAGTCATCTTGCCCACAATTAAATGATTTTCTTTGGTGATGAGTTTGTAAAATCTCAATTCTCATCTAATAAACTCATTAATTTCTTCATTTCATCGTTTGCAGGGCGTGGATTTTCAAGCAAATTCATTAACATATCACGATCAGCATTATTTACTTTCAACTCATGATTAGATTTAAGTAAGTCTTTTGCTCGTTCAAAGGAGGATTGCAGCATAAAAGAACTTACACTGAGGCCTAATAAATTCGCAGCTTGCTCAATCACATTCTTTGCATCTGCTGTTGAACGAACATTAATTCGTTCAGTTGCTAAATTAGCCATTTCTTCACCAATAAGTACATCATTTTGATGTACAAATTATAACATATCAAGATGTAGCATCAAGACTTGACATACTCCCACCACCAAGCTAAGAGCTATGGTGGGGGAATCTTTGCGACCCATGCAATCTTAGAGATTGCACCTTTCGATACCGCACTGCGCTGACAGTATGGCGGTACAGGAACTCTTTATACAGCACTATGTCCTAGTGCATCAGCTAAAGCGAAATTGCGTATATTCAAGCTTGCATTCAAATCACGATCATTATCTAAACTCAGCACTGAATATTCTTGCGCTCGGACATGAGCGTCTCGCAGGAGGAATCCCCGTCCTAAAGGTCGGGGAGGATGTCAACAATTGAGCAAATCTATACTGAAGTTGGTGTAACACATGTCGGTTCTTTCTATAACAATGTGAAGAATGATTACAAAGTGGATGGTGAACCGTGTCGATGCTGCCATTGGCTTTAAAAATGAGGATTGGAGTGCAAGTTTCGCCGTGAATAATCTCACGGATGAAAAATATTGGCGCTTTACTGCGAAATGAACAACTACTTGGACACGGATTCTTCTTTTACTTGAACTTGTTTGCATGTTAAAATTTAATGTACGGAAATATGCCGTACATAGTGTAATTATATTTAGAGATTAGAGGAGATAGAATATGTCTACAATTGTTCGTGAACGTATAGAAATGCGTGTTGATGTTGAAACAAAGCAATTAGCAGAACGAGCTGCTGCTGCATTAGGCTGTTCTTCATTAACTGAATTTCTTGTTCGCTTGATTCGAGATAAAGCACCGCAAATTTTACAAGAGCAAGCAAATATTGAATTAAGCAATGCTCAGTTTGACCGATTTATTGAAGTCTGTAATGCACAGTATACCGTTCCTACCCGATTAAAACAGGCTGCCCAACTTTTAGATAAAGAGGGCTTTTAAAATTGTTATTAGGAACAACTTTTGAAGTTGCAGATGCTTCGATTCATAATCTAAAAAATTTTGATTGTGGTAAGCAAAGCCTCAATGAATATCTGAGTCGATTTGCAGTTAAGAATAATGTACTTGGATTGAGTCGAACATGGGTATTACCTTGCCAATCCAATGAAAATAAAGCCCAGATTGCAGCTTATTTCACATTGGCAAGTAGTTCTGTAAGCCGTGAATCCTTACCCAAACAGTCTAAATCTTTACCTGCATACCCTATCCCTATCGTGCTATTGGCAAGGTTGGCAGTTTCTATTGATCATCAACATAAACAGCTAGGTATTAAAACTTTGGTTTATGCATTACGAACAGCATATTCCATTAATCAACATGGGCTGCCTGCTATCGGTGTAGTGATTGATGTGCTAGATGACGATGCAATGAAATTCTACCAACACGTAGGAATATTTACTCAATTTTCGGATGACCCAATGCGGTTATTTGTTCACATGGATATAATTAATCAATTATAGGGATTGGCTCATTCCTAATTAGTATTGTTTTTTAATATTTTTTTGCCACTTATCTAAGTTTTAGTCTGTCCAAGTTAACCAATATTCTTTGTCAAAGTGTAAATGCCATTGGGTTCATAGCGATTTAAGAAATCTCTAAATAACTTATATTTACATTCTTAATTAAAAAAAATATGATCAAAGTTCAGACAGAGGATTTTGATATTTAATAAATATAAAAAGACCTCTTAGTGCCAACTTTATCATGGAAAAACTTAATGCAATTAAATAACAATGGTTCTAGTACAGAACTAAGTACACTCGCACCTAAAATAATTCTTTCCCCTTTATTAAAAGCCATGGTGGGGACTCTTAAAAACCATCAACCAGCTCATTTCTTTAATTATTATGGGCCTTCTCATAATCTGCATTTTGATGCGACCGCTTTTGTGTCTGCAGTATTTAAGCAAATCGGGACTAAAAACGACTCAAAGCCAATCTATAACATCATCAAAGATATTCAATTATTACCTGAGGATTCAAAACTTCGAATTAGTACCTTATTTGATAAGGAATCTGAAGCTAAAACTGCCCAGACCTATCGTGATTTAGACCAAGTGATGTCTGAAATTGTTCGGCAAGTACTTCAAAATGCTCCGACAGGTATGGCACTGAATTCTCTCAACCAATTCTTAGGCGATCTCAAATATTCTGATCCAGTGATTGCCAAAAATTCTCAGTATCCTATGCAAGTCAAAGGACAATCTAAAGTAGCTTCTTTGCAATATACAAACGACTTAAAAACAAAAGATGGCGAATTACGACTTTTCACTGTTACTGAAGAAATCAGTAAACCTCAATGGGTGAAAGAGGTTTGCGAGGCAATCAAAGCCATTGTGAAGCAGTCCTACTCAGCTGGTGAAAAGATGCCATTAGAGGTTGCTGAACGTATGCAGGAAATTCTTGATGATGAATGTTCTGCTGAAAATAATGATATCCAAAATCTACTTCATTTCGTAGAAATCAAAGCACTATCACGAGCTCGTATCCGAAATTGCTTCAAAATAATGGAGATCATTGCTGATCACATTGAGAAGACTGAGCGTAACGATTTCAAGCGTGAGTCCGCTGTTTCCTATATCCGTAAAGCAATTGCTTTCTTTGAGATTTTTGGTAATCGAATTGCTCCATGGAATGAGGAAACAACGGAAACCATTAAGCACTATGGTATTGACTTTAGTGCTATCTATGGCGCTGTAGGTAAAGTTGATTTTAATGGTTTGCTGGCCTATGTTGGAGCAACAGATGCTTTGCCAATCTGGGTAAAACCAAAAATTGAAATGAATGATATTCGTCATGAGGATAAGGAAGGGCTATCTCTAAAACGTGAAGTCACTTATGCCTTTCGGGTGAATGGGGAGTTTGTTAAAGAGGAAAAAGTAAGTTCATTTAATTCTAAGTTGCAGATCAATTATAAGACAAGCAAAGGCAACCGTTCGGGTACAGATACCATGCTGACTGCTTATGAAGCTCGTCTGCATACTATCAATAAAGCATTGCTGCTGAAGGATATTGTGGATGATAAAGGTCAGCCGATTTCTGAAGAGCGATTAAGCAAAGAGTGCTCAGATCGCGTTGCTCAAGTAGAGATGTTCCAGCTCATTATGATGTACTTCGTCCTATCTGGGGCAGACATGAAGATTTCAGATTTTGAAGGGGCATTCAATAAACTGGTTGATGCATTCAAGAATCCTCAAAAAATCCGACTTAACCTTACTCGTATCTTAGACGAAAAGCTCAATACCGAAAAAATGCATGAGCGAATGGAGGTGATCACGTCTACGATCACTACAGCGCTAAAAGCGAATCTGGATTCCATCATTAGTGAGATGGAAAAGGATAGTAGTCTTAAAACTGTACTCTACATCCTTCCAAGTATTGTGAATCTAGATGTATTCAAGAGTTCAATTGGTGAAGATGCTGAACAGTTCTTTAGTATATTTAAGGGTAAAGAATCGAACTTTTACAGCTATATCTCGATAGTGGATGCTAGCCGTAAAAAGTTGGCGAAAATGTGCCAAGACGAAATCATTCGAAAGAATGATTATGCTCGTAAAGCCCTAAGCGAGATTGAGTTTAATTCCACACTGAAAATTCGCACGTTGGTACCGATAGAGAATCCTAATACCGACCTAGATCAATTTGATGTCGCTCGTAATCTGAATATTCCTTGTTTACCAGTATTGATGGTGCCGACCAACAAGAAGGTCAGCGACAATGGGCTGCCACATTTTTATCATCCTGAGAGCTTAAGTTATGACAACTTGTTATCTAAATACAAGGTCATGATTCATTATTCATCTAAGCTATTTCGATTGAGTGACTTAAAAGGCGGCCATGATCAATTATGTTTGGATGAAAAAGAAAATGCTTTGATCATCAGTACGTCATGTTTTTCGATTGCGATTCATCTATTCCTTAAACATCTGATTAAAGAAGTAAAAAATCAACTGGGTATTGAAGAGCGCTTATATGTACCTGTAATGCGAATTGACTCAGTTGATGAACATGAGAATGAAGAAAAAGCCCAATTTCAAAGGAAATCAAAAAAGATCCAAAAAGGTGGGTTTAATCCTGAGTGTAAACGAGCGTATGCCACCGCTTATACCCTTGAGAAGTTGCTGAACAATGATGATGCTATTGTGAAGGTACAGGGCCTTAAGTATCAACCAGATCCTATGCCTTATGGTAATCAAAATGGTGAGCGAGTTTGTGCCCCGGTGAATCTCGCTATGGATAAAACAGTGACTTACCGTATTCAGGCTGCAATTGAAGCACTTTCAGGATATTCAGAAATCATCATCCCATTTGAGGGCACTAATGACAAAATTGCCTGTATTAGCTATAACTCTCGACCTGAGAATGATGTGGAATTTAAGTATCAGCATCAGAAGGATTTGCTACTTCTTAAACCAGATTATGGCTACATCTGCTACGTCTATACACTTGAGCGTATCAACGATAAACAGGGTCGCTTATCACTACAGAGGGTCAGTCATGCCCCAGTTGCTGAAGACAATCTGAGAACAAGTAAGGCGATGCACCGTATCATCGAAAAACTGCAGTCAGATGGTTTTGAAGATGTTGTATTGCTTTCACACCATTTTGCACAGCGTAAGATCGGTAAGACTGAAACCAGCAACTTGATTCATGAAAGTGAAAGTGCTTTGGATCAACTTGATCAGTTGTTCCCGAATATGAATTTCTATCCACTCCAGTCTGATACGATCCCAGCACTGAGCTTAAAAACCAGTGATAACAGTCGTGTCTATGAGGTACCGCACCATCAGTACCATACGGCGATCATCAATCAAAAAGAATATAAACAATCCTTGTCCGTATATAGCTTTGCGACTAAACGTACTGTGGGTGTTCGTACTCAGAATGGTATTTGTTCGTATTTCTATATGCTAACCAGTCAGGAGCATTCGATCCATAACGATAAGCGAATCAGATTGCACAGTAATATTATTGATGTGAATGATTCCAATGAAATGAAATCAATTCGCTCTGTATTGCGTGGTCTGCATTACTTTGAGTCTGAACGTCCTACAGCTGGCAAAAACTTCACTCCGGTACTTGAGCCTTCCCATATTCGTGGCACCACTGGCATTCAAGAGCTTGGTGAAGTCATCGTGTCGAGTCGTCTAAATAAAGGCGAAGTCGTCATGAGTTTGCCAGCCTTAATCGGCAAGCTCGAAGAATACGTTATTCTGAAAAATGAAGACTTGATTGAGCTAATCGAGCCGTCTCCAGAAGGAGCTGAAGAAATTTTAGCGACTGATGTGGAGTAAGCGCCGTGGTGAACAATGAAGCCAAAGTTTGGGGCGAGGTTTATGAGATCGCTGTTAAACGTGGTTCGATTATGGCTTTGCTTGATGCAAAGCTATTATCAGCCAGCCATCCTGTAGTAGCAGAATGGAATAGTAAACAGCTTGCTGATGTCTTTCAGGAAATGAAGGAAGCGCTATATAGCGATGTCATTAATGCCGCTATCCATGAAAATATCGAAAGCTATTTTCAGCAATTGATAAAAACTGGATTCGGGCATGGTTATACCAATACTCGTGAGTTTCTAAGAAAGATCAAGCCAAAAGGTATTGCAAGGGCTAAAACGGCGATTGCAAGACCAAATTGGAGCTTATCTGGCATCTGGTGTCCACTGACAATGCCAAATGATATAACCCAGACCATTGTAGATGACTACACAACTGAGGAAGAACATATTGCTATTAAAGCCTTCAAGGAGAAGGCGTTGGAAACATGGAATCAAGAATTCAGTCTTACCCACGCTAAAATGTTTGGTAAGGGTATGTTTGGTCGTGCTGATTTCTTGGCGGTAATCAAAGTCAAATCCAACTATCATGTGCTGGTTCAGGAATATTCATTATTTTACGTTTTAGGTGAACCAGAACAATTCAACGCCAAGGATTCTTGTAGCTATTTGCAAGAGTACAAGCGTTACATCAAACATTCTGAATCCCAAAGTGTTTTCTCATACGTGAATGCAGAAGCTCAAGAGATCCCATTTAAGTTCTCAAAAAAACTACGTGAATACTTGAGAGCCTATGTCCGTAAGGAAAAAGTCCTATTTAAGATGGCGCAAGGCTGTTCGTATGCAACCACTTTTGTTGATTCTTTTAAATGGAAGTTTGAACAAGATGAGATGCCAAATATTCGTCTGAGTGTGATGGCGATCACCAGCCGGGGAAGTGAATACATTTCTGCTGAATTTTCGGATAAAGATAAATCTCCAGAGCTGGAAATTATGTATCAGCTGAGCAAGGAGTATCAGGATAACGTTCTGAGTCTGGACGATATGGATGAACGCACGAAACTTCAAGTTGAGATTTTGAATTATCTGGTGAATGAACCTGTAAAAAACATCTCTGAAATCGTGTCCAAAAATATTAGCGATATTTCCTATGGTCAGGATCTTACTTTCACTATTACTGAAAGGCTTAAGGATTTTGTGAATCCTAACCAGCCACTGGCTTTAGAGTGGGTTTTTGACTTGATAGATCGGCAAGTCGATGACGAAGACCATAACCAAAAACTTAAAGAGATGGTGCAGGCTGAGTTTAAAACAATTCGTAAGGGAAAAATTGAGAATAAAACTTCATTCACCTTACGTGATTTGCATAAATGCGCCGTAGTACTGGCACTGAAGGAAAGTAAACAAGGTCGGGTGAATTTCATCTGTTTGACTGGTACGCCTGGGATTGGAAAAACATCGAGCGTTAAGACCTTATTGGCAGATTTGGAAGGATTTTTCTTCTTTTACGCCAGTCCACGAGTGTTGATTAACGATGATGTGGTCAGAGATTTATCTAAAATCTCAGCTACGATTACCAGTAACAGTGATGTGGTGACACAGGCACAGCAAATCTATTCGAAGATTCACAATACGGATTGTAAGGTGAATGCTCGTGGTGCCGCTATTGTGGGTGGTGTTGAAAATCTGAAGATAGATCATGGCTCAAGTGTTCTATTGTTCAAACAAGATGAATACCGGAAGCTCAAAGACCTGGAACAGAATGCAAATGCCAATAGACGCTATGCCAATACCTCAGAATCTAAAATTACGGCAACCAATAAGAAGTTTGCTAGAGTGTTTGATTCATTAGGGGAAGCGACCCAGCAATTGCTTGGGTTCCATCCAGAGCTCAATAAGCTGACGATGACTGTAGCAAGTCAGGCATTCATGCCATATAACACCACACCAGCTGGACCACGAAACCCAAGGGAAACCCAAAATAAAACTGTGGCAGCTTCCAGTTTGGATGGGCTGGAAAAAATGTTCCAATACAAAATCGATAAGAAGCCTACAGAGGCCAAAATCGAACGGAGAGAGTTTGCCAAAAAGTTCCCTAACATTGTGGTGATGTTTGATGAAATTACAGGGGATTCAGGCACTCGTACTTTTATCAATGAGATGTTGAAATTCCTTTCCAAAAACTTCATTGAACCGTTTCAAGGTAATTCACCATTTACGGTGACTGTGATTCTTGCTGATGCATCCCTCAGTAATGTGAATGCAATCCAGAATTACATGAAGAAACAGGATCAGTTACCAGCAAAAATGTTCATCTCTCCATCTTTGGGTAATTTCCCATTCAAGATGCAGACTGCAGATCTGGATGATGGTAACTGTGTTCGTTCTAGTATCCATATCATGGCGAACTGTTACCCGGCAAGTGATCTTAAAATCCAATATATGCTCAAGCAATACGCCGTAGTCCCTGAAACAGATGATTTTGGATTGGATAAGAACCTGACTCATCTATTTCGCCAGAAAGCCGGGGAAAGGACTCAACAGACTGCTATCGAGCTTATTCAAAAGAATCTTGAAGATGGTAAAAAGCAAGTTATCTACTTTGCTCAGGATAAAAATGCATTGGCTGCACTCAGAGATGCATTAGTCGATGAAGGAGTGGTTGAACGCTCTAAGATTGGCATTTTTGATAGCCAGTTAATGGGATACCACCGTACAGAGTTACTCGATCGCAAAGAGACATTGCAAGTCGTACTGATTACTTCGACTGCAGCTCGGGGTATTTCATTCCCGAACTGTGATTCAATTATTGCTGCCATGCCTCGTTTCGCAATTGAAGCCTCTTTAATGGAAATCGCCCAGCTTGTTTATCGGGGACGTGGTGGATATTTGGATAAAGAGAAAAATGAGTGGGTCAACGGTGATGAACGTGATCGTCTGCTGACGATTCTGGTAGAAGATTTCTACTTAGTATCTAATGATGAAACTCAAACAGAGCTTGAATATAAAGTTAAGAGCTCATTGGATATGCTCTCAATTTTCATGCTTATTCGTGGGACTTTATATACTCGTATCACTGGGGATGCTGGCTTCAAAAAAACTCAGATCGCCATGATCCCAATTGGTGAGGTGAAGGATAAAGCCAGTGATAAACCGGGTTTAGCTTCTTTGATTAGGGATTTTATGAAGGACGTGAATAGTGTTCTTTATAAAATTGTTGCTACTGAAGGTGAGTTGGTAGGTAGGCTTAAGGCTGTGGTAGAGAAGGCCCAAACGGTTTACTCAGCAAATAAGCTCAGTTCCACCTATAGCACTAAGACCAACAAATACCGAAGTTTTTACACACCTACATTAACGCCTGAGTTAAAAGAACTTCAGTTCTACGAGAAATGGTGCCGGGATAATCATTCGCTTAAGTCCAGATTACTCACCATTAGCGATCAGGAAGATGCTTTGACCATTCCTGAAAATATCTATATCTGTGGGCCTATGATTATGGAAGATCGCTCAAACTTCGGTAACAAGGAGTCGTTTGATATTGCCAATGACAATCTCTCACAAAATTCTTTAAGGAAGTTCCTAAATGAGTTAATTGCCCTGCAGAGGGGATACCCTCAGTTGAATGCTTATAAGAACATTCAAAAGCATATCAGGGAGATCACGAATATGATTTCTTCTGTTCTTGAATCAGAAACGGATAGCTATACAAAGGAAGTTGAGCAACAGGGAATGATGTGTAAGCTCTGGGTGACGTACCCGGTAGCGGCAAACGAGCTGGTTAAACTTCAAGACAAGAGCTTTGATAAAGACTGGTTTGATGCATTGAGCTTTGAGCTGAGAGTGAGGAATGCAGAGTTTCCGGTAATGCCAGAATATCGAGATCATCCATTTCGTGGTACTCAGCAATTATCAGGGCATCCAGTGTTTGAAAGGTTATTCGAGCAGACAAATTTCATGCTTTGTCGTGAATTAAACTTGGTGAATACTTTGACTATGTTTAATGAATGATCCAAATTATATTATCTATTTAGTAGAGGATTAATGCGCATACACCTGCTGCACAAGAACAACTTAAATTCTTGAAAAATATTCAGCTGATTTTACAGTCGGGTAGTTTTAGTAGCACCTATAAATTTGCGTTGCTGATTAGCCTAAGCCGATTAGCTATTGAAAAAGGTAAAGATTCAGGTGAGAGTCTATCACTCGAATATACGGATCTTGCATGGTTTTCAATTGTGTATGAAATTCATGAAAGCCGCATGCAGATTCATCATCGAAAGATTAGTTTCAAGGACTTCACCTGGGTACGCCGTAGTATTGAGTTTTTGATCGCCAATTTCCCCGTGGCGACCACCGAAACGGTCGGTAAGTTCGGCAGTGGTATCAAGGGCTATGATCGGCTACAAATTGTCTATAAAGCCTTTATTTGCTTAAGCTTGGAAATGGAGGTTGATTTTGATGATGAGAAATGCCTGAATACATTTATTCAGTCCATGTCTAAGGCCTTCAAGTACATAAACTTTAACGAGTTCTATGTCGAAAGGTTTTTGGGTGGTTATGATGATGCAGTAGTCAAGAATGTGGTGGGATATGTGGAGTCGATTAGTCCAATTTCTCGGTCAAAGCCAAAGGCCTTTTCGGCATTAACCAAGAGTCTGCTTAAGCACAATTTTGTGGTGGGTAATCATAACTTTTGCCTCATTTGTGATGGATTGATCTATCTTGATTCTACTGAATCGGATCATCGGATTGCCAAAGCCGTAGGTGGGCAAGGTGTTCTAGAGAATGGTCTGCTGGTTCATCCCATCTGTAATAGAATGAAATCAGATCTGAGTCTGGAAGAGATTAGAGCGGATTTGTTTGGTGAATTACTGTATTAATCAACAGAGCGATGAGCTCATTTTTGCAGATGTATCAATGATTAATCACATGATTTAACTTTTGATACATTCAGCTAATGTGGTTATTTTTAATTCAGTCTAGAATCACAACCAGAAACTAGCTGTAGTTTCTGAATGACCGTCAAGGTCCTTAGTTTCGCCCATAGATTCCCTCTGTGGGCTTTTTTTTGATCAAAAAATGTATAGATGCTCTAAAATAAACCTTTTAGCATTTCATAAGCAATTAGGATTAAGGCTGAGACCATCAGCACAACAAAAATGAGTTCCACTCTAGTTAACATATTAATTCATTTTACTTTTCACTTAATTTATATAGCAGTTAAGTCGCAGCATCAATGACATAACATGACATGGAAAATAATTAAAAAGACAGAATTTAGATTTTTATCAGATCTACTGTTTGCATGCTTCAACAGTAGCTTTGAATGTTTCACTTAAACTTTAAACTTTTTTTAAAATTGAATATTTTTACATCTAGGTTCTAAACTTTGATAGAATTTATTAAAACTTTAGATTCAAAGTGTAAATAATGAGAAGCGCTAATATTCGACGTGATGGCTACTTAAAATTTCTGAATACATGGCAAGACCGTGATGTCATTAAAGTACTTTCAGGTGTGCGTCGCTCTGGAAAATCCACCTTATTGGCGATGTTTCAACAAGACCTAAAAGCACAGGGTGTACAAGCCGAAAACATCATTGCTATCAATTTCGAATTTATGGAATTTGAAGAACTCACCGATTACCGTAAACTACATGATTATGTACTGTCTAAAGTTGATAAAAGCAAAAAAAACTATGTTTTTTTAGATGAAATACAACATGTTACTAATTTTGAAAAAGTAGTCGACTCTTTATATGTTCGAGATTATATCGATTTATATATTACAGGCTCAAATGCATTCTTTCTGAGTGGAGAACTTGCGACTTTACTTACAGGACGCTATATCGAGCAACATGTTCTACCTCTGTCATTCCAAGAATTTAAACAGTGGCATATTGAAAATAATCCGATCATCCAACAACTATCCAATCGTGATTTGTATGCCATGTACACGCACAGTAGTTTCCCTTATACGCTTGCCATGACTAGCCAGCAGGAAACTTATGATTACTTGCAAGCGGTCTATGCCAGTGTAATGTTTAAAGATGTTATTCCCCGTTTGAATACTGCCGATATTAACTCTCTCGAGCGTGTCGCAAGATATTTGGCAAGCGTGACAGGCTCACCTATTTCAATCAATAAAATTAAAAATACCTTTGTTTCAAGTGGGGTTAAAATTTCATTTGAAACAGTAAAACGCTATATTCAGGGCTTACAGGACAGTTTGTTATTTTATAGTGCCGCACAATTTAAAGTACGCGGGCGTGAGTTATTACAATCCTCTGAAAAATACTATTTAGTTGATGTCGGATTGCGCCGGATTATGTTGCCTGATGCTAATGCTGATCAAGGTCATATCTTAGAAAATGTAATTTATCTTGAGCTTATCAGACGAGGTTATACGGTCTATGTAGGGCGGGTTGATGAATATGAAATTGATTTTGTTGCTGTCGATACTTTACAGAATTTAACTTATTATCAAGTGGCATTAGAAACGCTCAATGAGGAGACACTCAGCCGAGAGTTACGTCCATTACAGAAAATTTCTGATTCGTATCCCAAGTATTTGCTTACCTTAGACACGATAGGGACTGAAGCGAATTATAATGGTATTGTAAAAATGAACGCTCTCGATTGGTTGCTATCTGAAAATAAGTAAAGTTGAGGGTAGACATGGATACTCTTATTTATTAATTAAAAATCAAAGACTTTTCAGCATCATTCAAGAATGTATTCAAGCATAATTTCTGCTCCAATTGTGATGGATCGATTTACCTCGATTCGATTGAGTCAGACTATCATGATTGAGCCAGAGTCGCTTACTGAAAGTAGCGAGAATTGCGCTGGAGTTTCTGAAGGATATTAATTCCTTAGTTTGCCCATTCATCCATCTGGGCATTTTTTTTGATCAAAATACAGTGCTGTTCTTGCTAAAAAATGACGGCACCCACCATAAAACACAATATTCCAAAAATAATCCAAGGCCAGATCTTTGTCTTCGGTTGTTCTAAATTCTGAGGATTATATTCCGTGTGTTCTAGCGATGTCGGTTGTGGAACACGGGTCTTTTTAGAGTAAGGCTGGTGTTTAGAGTAAGATAGTCCCGTACCTGGAATGCCGACACTGGTTCGCGTACCTTTCTTCCCAATATTTAGAGAAGCACCAGGTTTGCCAATGCTGGCACTGCTGATGCCTTTATGGGTCAGATTAATTTTAAAACCCGGGAATAATTTAATACTTTTACGAAATCTAAAACCCATATTACTCTCATTCTAAAACTTAGCTCAATTCACGCGCTATACCAGGATCCATGATCTGCTAGAGATCGTACTTTGACGGCTATCATCAGGATACTAGTATATTTTTTATCTGGTGATTGCAATACTACCTTAAAATACCGTCAAAAATCTTTACTGTATATTTGCTGTAGGGTAATCTTAAAACTACTATTTTTTGACTGATTGGTATATGACGACAGATAAGCATGAGGTCCTTCTCAGAATGAGAGCCATTGAACTCCTTGCATACTGGGAAGGTCGTTTGGTTACCAATCGTTTGATGAGTTGGTTTGGACTGAGTCGACAGCAGGCTTCTGCGGATATCAAGCGCTATAATACGCTGTATAACCCCGATGCCTTGATTCATGATCCCTCAGTCAAGGGTTATGTGCCTAAAGCCAGCTTCCAGCCTGTACTGACTACAGCGCATATCAATGAATATCTCAATATGCTCTCGGGCTTGGTCAGTGAATCACATGCCCTGATTGCGATGCCAGAACCGAATCTTGCAGCAGTTCAATTACCTGATCGCAGTGTACGTCCTGAAGTGATTCGGGAAGTTTTGCGTGCCTGCCGCAACCAAAGTACTTTAAAAATGATTTATGCCTCCATGCAGAATCCGCAGTGGCATGAACGCATGATTTCCCCACATACCCTGGTATATACAGGTTTTCGCTGGCATGTCCGTGCCTATTGCCATCAGAGCAAGCAGTTTAAGGACTTTTTACTCTCCAGAATTGATCGCACACCTGTTGTGGTGGCGATTGAGTCAGTAGACCCTACTCAGGATCAGCAATGGCATGAAGAAATTGTACTGACGCTGATCCCTAATCCAAAATTGAATGAAGCTCAAAAAGCGCTAGTCGAAAAAGACTTCGGCATGCCTGATGGCAGATTACAGATTCCGGTGAAAAAAGCCCTGGCTCACTATACTTTGCAGCGCTATCAGGCCACGATCACGCTGGCTGAGGCGGAAGATGCCTTGAAATATCCCTTGGTGTTACAAGGTTCAGATATCGAAAAGCTGTCGTCTTACCTGTTTGATCAAGCTTCATAGGAGATTGGCTATGTTAGAACAATTTCATTATGACAGTGACCTAATTGGTGGCTCACTGATGGTGCGTGAAAGCCGGCTGATCGCGGATCTGTTATTACGAGAGGCGACTCCAGAACAATGGCATCAGGCCATTCAGGTTGACAATATTCTGCAAAAAAGAACCGCAGCTTCAGCTCAACGCAATGCCACCGCTATTCGTAAGCGTCTGGAGCGCTTAGAGCCTGATTTCTGGAAAGCTTTGCGGGATGGGGATGATGAGCTGGCGACTCAGGTGGCTTTTTGTGGCGCATTGGAACGCAATCTCTTGCTACTTGAGTTTATGGAAACGGTGATAAGGGATGCCTATATCTCTCAAGCTCAATATCTGGATAGTTATATCTGGTCCGATTTTTTGGAGGAGCGTTCACAACGAGATCCGGATATCTGTGATTGGAAAGAGTCCAGCAAGAAAAAAATGGGGCAGGTGGTATTTCGCATGCTGGCAGAAGCCGGTTACTTAAAAAGTACCCGTAAGCTGGAGTTGCAGCGTGTGATCGTCAGAGCAGAGCTGCGTAGCCTGTTGGAAGAACATTATAAACAACGCATTAAAAGATCTATGGAAGTGTCGCTATGGACGCGGTAGTTGTAGAGGGGCAGCAATGAGTCAAAAAATACATGAGCGTCTAAATCAGATTCCAGAGCGAATACTTTCCACCGAGTTTCTCACCGGTCAAGGATTGGGCAATGAAATTGGCTTCTGGATTTTTGATTATGCACCTGAAGATGAGTTGAAAGTGCGCGAATATCTGCATTTTCTAGACGGGATGCTGGAGAAAAAACACAGTCAGCTGAAGGTGGTGAATATCAACCTGCTGCAAGCTGTGGTGGATTATCTGGCTGAGCGTAACTTCATCGATAAAGCCATTCAAATGCAAAAAGCCAAAGGCGATGAAGCGCTGCTCAAAGCCTTAAAGGGCCCACTGCATATGGATAAGTTCGCGCCGTATCTGGTGAGTAAATATGCCACCAATGCGCAAGATATTGTGTTGATGACTGGGGTAGGGTCGGTTTGGCCACTGTTACGTGCCCATCACTTATTAAATAGTTTGCATTCGTTACTGGGGCATAAGCCAGTGGTGCTGTTTTACCCAGGCTATTACGACGGTCAAGCGATGAGTTTATTTGGAAAAATTCCAAGCAACAATTACTACAGAGCATTCAGATTAGTGCCTTAAACACGACAAATAGAAATAAGAATTCGGGGGAATGGATTGAGATGAACATTAAAGAACTTTTTTACAAGCCATTAGATCGTGCGATAAACGGGGTGGTCAAGGCAGACCAGAATGACAATACCACGGTATATCAGGAACTCGATGAATACGTGGTCACCAATGAACTGGAAAAGCATTTTCGGGACTTTTTCCAGTCTTATGGCACAGATCTAAGCGATCCTTCGATTGCCAACCGAGTCGGTGTGTGGATTTCAGGTTTCTTTGGTTCAGGTAAATCACATTTCCTGAAAACCTTGTCGTATATTCTGGCCAATAAAGTAGCACGCGACGCGGAAGGTAACGAACGCAGTGCTGCAGAATTCTTTGATGAAACTAAAATCCGCGATGCATTTATCCGTGCCGATATTGGCAAGGCGGTCAGCCATCATGCCGATGTCATCCTGTTTAACATCGACAGTAAAGCCAGCTCCAACGATGATGGCAATCCGATCCTGAATGTGTTTTTACGTGTGTTTAACGAGTATCAGGGTTTTAGTGCTGACCATCCACATATTGCCCATATGGAACGTCACCTGAGCCAGAAAGGTGTCTATGAACGCTTTAAACAGGCTTTTGAAGAATCCAGCGGCATGTCCTGGTTAGAGGAGCGTGACGGATATCAGTTCTATCAGGATGATGTCGAAACTGCGATTTCTCAGGCACTCAACCTATCAGCAGAAGCTGCACACAAGTGGTTTGAGGATTCTGAGCAGACCTTTAGTGTTTCGGTCGAAAACTTCTGTCAGTGGGTGAAAGAATACCTGGACAGCAAAGGACCCCAGCAACGCATGTTGTTCCTGGTCGATGAAGTGGGGCAGTTTATTGGCAGCGATACCCGCTTGATGCTGACACTGCAAACCATTACTGAAAACCTGGGTACGATCTGTAAAGGCCGCGCTTGGATTATCGTGACCTCACAGGCAGACATCGATGCTGTTTTAGGTGAGATGTCTTCTTCCAAAGCCAATGATTTCTCCAAGATTGCTGGACGTTTTAAAACCCGGTTATCACTGTCCAGTTCCAATACCGATGAAGTCATCCAGAAACGTTTATTACGTAAAACCCCAGAAGCTGAAGCATTGCTCAGATCGGTGTTTGAGCAAAAGGGCGATATCTTAAAAAATCAGATTACCTTTGACCGTTCAGGCCCAACCCTCAAGAACTATGAGGGTCCAGACAGCTTTATCCATAACTATCCTTTTGCGCCGTACCATTTCCAGCTGGTGCAAAAAGTATTTGAAGAAATTCGTAAGGTCGGTGCGACCGGTGCACACTTGGCCTATGGTGAACGGTCCATGTTGGATGCGTTCCAGATGGCCGCGAATGCGATTGCTACAGATGAAGTCGGTGCCCTGGTTCCTTTCCACCGCTTCTATACTTCAGTGGAAGGCTTCCTGGATACAGCAGTGAAGCGTACCATCGACCAGGCAGGGCAAAATAAGACCCTGGATGGTTTTGATGTGCAGATGCTGCGTACCCTGTTCATGATCCGCTATGTCGATATCATCAAAGGGACCTTGGATAACCTGGTGACTTTGTCGATTGAGAAAATTGACGAAGACAAGCTGGCATTACGCAAGCGGATTGAAGAAAGCCTGCTGCGTCTGGAAAAGGAAAGCCTGATTACCCGCAATGGCGATGAGTTCCTGTTCCTGACCAATGAAGAACGCGATATCACCCGAAAAATTAAAGCCACTGACTTAGCTGCTTCAGAAGAAAATAAAGAGTTAGCCAATCTGATCTTTAAAGATTTACTGCGCGATCAGAACAAATACCGCCATCAAGCCAACAAGATGGACTATCAGATTGGTCGTTTCCTAGATAGCCATAGCCTGGATGGCAGGTATGAGAGCGATTTGAAAGTTGAAATCATTTCTCCGCTGGATACGGAATACAACCTCTATACTGAAGCTTACTGTATTGGTAAAAGTACTCAGGCCGAAGGGCAGGTGCTATTTAAACTGGCAGACGATAAACAGTTCTTTAATGAACTGCGCAGCTGGCTGAAAACCAATAAATTCATCCGCTTAAATGATGATGGCACTCAGTCCGATATTTCCCGTATTCTGGCAGACCGTGGTCGTGAGAATCAGGAGCGTAAAAAACGCCTGCGTGCCCGGGTCGAAGAAATGTTGCTGGACGCGGAAAGTTATGCCTTGGGTCAACATCTACAACTTTCATCTTCAAGTCCAACCACCAAGCTGGATGAGGCTTGTCGTTATTTGCTGGAAAACACTTATACCAAACTGAGCTATCTGCAAGTCTATCAGCAGGATGCCTGGCGTGAACTGAACGCCGTCTTGACTGTGGATGATATGGCGCAGCTCGGATTGTCTCTGGATGGCGGGCAGACGAACCCGAAAGCACTACAAGAAGTGGAACAGTACATTGCACTACGGGCAACGGGTACCGAACGTATTCTGGTGTCAGATGTGGTGGATCGTTTTGCCAAACGTCCTTATGGCTGGCCAGATGCTGAGATTTTACTGTTGGTAGGTCAGCTGGCTGCGATAGGGCGGATTTCTCTGCAGTTAAATGGCGGCAGCTTACAGTTGAAAGAGGCCTTTGAGCCTTTACAAAACAGTCGCCGTCGCCGTGATGTGTCGATCATTAAAAAGCGCCAGACTGATGATCAGGTGTTGAAACAGGCACGCCAACTCACCCAAGACCTATTCTCGGCCATGGGACCAGCGACTGAGAAAGAGCTATTTGAATTCTATTTGCAGCATTTTAAGACTTGGTTAACCAACTTTAAGGCGTATAAGAGTAAAACTGATGTCGGGCAGTTCCCGGGCAAGAAGGTTATTGAAAAGTCGATTCTGACTTTGGAGCGCTTGCTGGCCAATAGCGACAGCTTCGATTTCTTTAAGGCCGTGGTCGAGAACAAGGACGACTATCTGGATCTGGAAGAAGATTATCGTGACATTCATGAGTTCTTCAGTAATCAGATGCCAAGCTGGCAACAACTGCAACAGGCCTTACGTCATTTTGAGAAAAACAAACAGGCGCTGGGCAGTGATGAGGTGGCAAAAAAAGCCCTGTCTGAATTACATCGTATTGCCACTCTTGAATCGCCCTATGGCCTGTTAAATAAAGTGGCAGAGTTGGTGCGCACAGTGGAAAGCGTCAATGAGCAATTGCTGACTGAAAAGCGCAACCAGGCGATAGAAAACATTGATGACAAGATCAAACAGTTAGAAGCCGAGATTAAAAACAGTGGCATCGTTAGCGCTGAGCTGAGTAACAAGCTATTACGCCCACTACAACTGCTGAAAACGGATATTGAAGTGGAAACTAGCCTCTCCACCATCTATATGCTGCAAACCCAAACCGCCGTCGAGCGTTTTGATGAAGCCTTGTATGAGCTGGAGAGCGAAGTTGAGGCGGAAATCCAGCGTCAGGCCAAAGCAGCACAACTGGCTCAGAGCAAAGCAGAGAGTGTAACCAACACTGCAACCACCTCCAGCCCAGTTACATCAGCACCTGCTGCGAGTCCGGTACAGCCTGCGATAGCCGTAGTGCCACCGAAACCTGTGGTGGAAGTCGATGTCGCCAGCATTTACAGCAAAAGTTCAAGTAGTGTCTACCTGGAAACAGAAGAATCAGTGGATCAGTTTGTAGACGCACTCAAAGCTGAATTGAAAAAAATTGTGAGTGATAAAAAGCGTGTGCGTATTCGCTAACTTGGGTTAGGGATATCGGCATCAGTCATTAATTAAAGGTTTAAAGATGAATACCAGTAATATTAAAAAATACGCACCGCAAGCACGTAACGATTTTATCGCAGCCATGCGTAAGCAGGCCGCCAAATACGGCATCACCGCAGACAGCATTTTACCGGCAGAACAGAAAGGCGACTTGCTACTGATTGGCGATCAGGTTTTTCCGCTATCCGTCATGAAATCTCGTGAGAAGCTGATCAAACGCATTCAAACCAGCAGTTTTGAGCAGACGATTGATTATATTGCTTATAGCTGGTTTAACCGTCTCTGTGCGATTCGCTACATGGAATGCAAAGGCTTACTCGATCATGGTCGCCGTGTACTGAGTAGTGCAGATGGTAGTGCAGGCTTGCCACAGATTCTGGAAGAGTGTCTGGATATTGACCTACCAGGTTTAGATGCCAGCCGTGTGGCTGAGTTAAAGCTGGATGGCAACAAAGACGAAGAGCTGTACCGAGAGCTGTTACTGGCGCAGTGTCATGCGTTGAATCAGGTCATGCCATTATTGTTTGAACAGGTTTCTGATGAATCTGAGTTGCTGTTACCTGACAATTTGACCAAAACCGATTCCTTGATCCGTGATCTGGTCAGCAGCATTCCAGAAGAAGACTGGTCGGATGTACAGATTATTGGCTGGCTGTATCAGTTCTATATTTCTGAAAAGAAAGATCAAGTGATTGGTAAAGTCGTCAAAAGTGAAGACATTCCTGCTGCGACGCAATTGTTCACGCCAAATTGGATTGTGAAGTATCTGGTACAGAACAGTGTCGGTCGTTTATGGATGATGGCACAGCCTGATAGTACGCTGGCCAGTGAATGGGAATACTATATTCAGCCAGCGGAACAGACCGATGAAGTCAATGCCCAGTTAAAACAGCTGATTGATGTGCGGATTAGTGAAGATGGCGATACTTTAAACCCTGAAAGCATTACGGTGCTGGATCCTGCCTGTGGTTCGGGGCATATTCTGGTGGAAGCCTATGATTGCTTAAAAGCAATTTACTTAGAGCGTGGCTACCGCAGTCGGGATATTCCACGTTTGATTCTGGAAAATAACCTGTACGGCATTGATATTGATACCCGTGCGGCACAGTTGGCCAGTTTTGCGTTATTGATGAAAGCGCGTGAGGATGACCGCCGTTTATTTAGCAATCCACCAAAACTGAATATCATTGCGTTACAGGATAGCCAGCCGGAACGTTTAGATGCATTTAGCCAGGATTTGGCAAGCACAGGTCTAGAGAAGGCAGACTTAAAAGAACTGCTAGATTTATTTGCACATGCTTCAACGTTTGGTTCTTTAATTCAAATCCCTGAAGCATTCGCTAAAAAACTACCTGATTTAGAAAGCAAGCTGAATACAGCAGCAGCGTCAGGGGATATTTTTGCGCAGCAGTCAGCACAAGAGTTATTACCTTTAGTCCAGCAAGCTAAATTACTCGGTAAGCAGTATGATGCCGTGATTGCTAACCCGCCGTATATGGGTAATAAATATTTAAATCCAAATCTTAAAACCTATTTAAAAAAGAACTATCAAGGTTATGAAAGAGATTTATTTTCAGCTTTTATGATTCGAGACTTACAACTAACAAAAGAAAGTGGGCAGCTTGGTTTTATGTCTCCTTTTGTATGGATGTTTATTTCTGCTTATGAAAATTTACGTGAATATTTTATTGATCATACAACAATTACCAGCTTGATTCAGTTAGAGTACTCTGGTTTTGATGGTGCAACGGTTCCAATTTGTACATTTACATTAGCAAAAGCACATATCGTAGAATTTACTGGTTCATACATTAGTTTATCTGATTTTAAAGGTTCAGAAAATCAAGCACCGAAGACTTTAGAAGCTATTAAAAATCCCAAGTGTGGATGGTTTTATAATACGCAACCAGATGGCTTTAAGAAAATCCCTGGAAGTCCAATTGCTTATTGGGCAAATTCTACTATTAAAGAAATATTTTCAAATACTTCTGTTTCAAAATATTCTGTACAAGAAAGTAGCCAATGTTTAACAGGTGATAATAATAAATTTCTGAGATTTTTATGGGAAGTCGATGCTAATAAAATTGGCAAAAATAAAAAATGGATTTTTTATGCAAAAGGAGGAGGTTTTAGAAGATGGTATGGAAATTTAGATAATTTAGTGAATTGGAGCCCTGAGGCTATCCACCACTATAGAACCTCAAAAGTACCAAGGATTATTCCTGAATATTTATGGTACAAGGAAGGAGTTACTTGGGGGTTTATAACTTCTTCTTTACCAAGTTTTAGATACTTACCTGAAAATGCTGTTTTTGATGTTGGTGGAAGTTCAATATTCTTTGAAGATGAAAAAGACTTAAACTTTTTCTTAGGTCTATTTAACACACCAGTTGCAACTAAATTGATAGGGGTTTTTAATCAAACATTAAACTATCAATTAAGAGATATCAGAAATTTACCTGTCTGCGGAAAAGATGGAGCCTATAATCGATTAATTGATGATATTGTTAAAAAATGTTTGCACATTTCAAAGCAAGATTGGGATCATTATGAAACTTCAATCGACTTTCATGAATATCCAATTATTCGTACTCAACAACCAACTCTAGAACAAGCTTTTAACACATGGCAACAGCAAAATGCTGACGCCGTGGCTGAGATGAAACGTCTGGAAGAAGAAAATAATAAGCTGTTTATTGACGCTTATGGTTTACAGGATGAACTGACACCAGATGTACCGGATGCACAAATCACTTTAACCCGTGCCGACCGAGAAAAAGACAGCCAGCGTTTAGTCTCTTATGCACTTGGCTGCATGATGGGGCGTTATAGTCTGGATGAACCAGGTCTGATCTATGCCCATGTAGGTAATCAAGACTTTGATGCTAGCCGTTATCAAACATTCCCGGCAGATGCTGACGGTATTATTCCATTGACCGAAATGCACTGGTTTGAAGATGATGCAACGCACCGTATTCGAGAGTTCTTAACTGCCGTTTGGGGGAAAGAGACACTGGATGCCAATATGCAGTGGCTCGCAGAAAGCTTAGATAAAAAAGCCAGTGAAACGGCTGAAGACACCATTCGCCGTTACCTCGCCAGCAAGTTCTATAAAGATCACATGCAGACTTATAAAAAGCGCCCGATCTACTGGCTATTCAGCAGTGGTAAACAGGGGGCTTTCCAGGCGTTGGTGTATTTGCATCGTTATAACGAAAGCACCTTGGCGCGTATGCGTACCGAATACGTTATGCCACTGATTTCCAAAATGTCCGCCTATGCTAATTCTCTGGAAACAGCAAAAGAAAGCAGTGACTCTGCGGCTGAAATCAAACGCATCGAGAAAAAACTGCAAGACTTGCATAAGCAACAGGCTGAACTCAGTACTTTTGAAGAAAAGCTGCGTCATTATGCCGATCAGCGTATATCACTGGATCTAGATGATGGGGTGAAAGTGAACTACGGCAAGTTTGGGGACTTGTTGGCTGAAGTGAAAGCTGTGACGGGGGACAAGTAATGGATTATCAAGAACGCCTAGTTTGTTTTATTGATCTCTTGGGCTTTCAATCTGCCATAGATCAGTCATTACATGATGGCAAAGTGATAGAAGCACTCTATAGGGTTATTCATACGTTAAAAGAACACACTTTAAAAAAAGGAATATATGGGACGATTCCAGTTTTTCTAGCTCACCCTGATAAACCATTTCAGTTAGCATCTGATGTATATGGTGAAAATGTCATCGATGAACTCTCTGAATTATTTCCATTAGATATTACTCAATTTTCAGACTCATTGGTTATTTCATGTCCTAGTAGTGACTCAGGATCTTGTTTGTTGCTACTTAAATGCATTTATTTTATAAAAATTATGGTTTTTTATAATTTAGGAATGATGTTGCGTGGTGGAATTGCATTAGGAAAATTAATTCATGAGGAAGGAGGGGCATTGTTTGGCCCAGCAATGAATGAGGCTTATTACATAGAGTCTAAACTGGCGAACTATCCAAGAGTGCTCATTTCTGAAAATGCGTATGACCATTTAATAAAATCTAATGAAGATCATCCTCTTTTAAAGCCTATTTTTGCTTCTGATGATGATTATAAAGTTTTTGATTTAATTAGTGTTTTTGAATGTTCTGAAATTAAAATCAAATTCGAACTCGAGCAACTTAAAGCAATTGAACAAGATATTCTAGAAAATTCTGAAAAAGCATATCCAAAAATAAAATACTTATTGGATAGATGGGAACAAAAGCAAAAAGAAGTGGATTCACAGGTGCTGCAATGAATTTAAGTCAACTTCAGCAAGGTCTGGAACAAGCCTTTTATACTGAACAGCACCGAATTGTCTTCTGGTACGATGCTGAACAGTCCTTTAACGAAGAAGTAAAAGCTTTAAATCTGGGGGATGTCCAGATTCTGAATATGGCAGAAGAGTCGAGCCTGGCGATCAAGCTCAAACTGGAACTACAAGACCAGCAGGGCAAATACTTGCTGTATTTCCCATACCCTGAGCCTGAAACCGAAAAAGACTGGCTACTGGACATCAAGCTATATTCTCGCAGCTTCTATGCCGATCGTTTCTCGATTATTTTCAATGAGCTGGGTTTACAGCAGCAGAGTCTAAGAGAACATCTGGCCAAACGTGAAGAATTCCTTAAAGCTAAAGCCCGTCTGAGTACATTGAAACGCTACATCCAGCCTGATGCAGATGCACAGGATCTAGATATGGCCATGATTGCAGCTGTGGTCAAGGCCGACAGTGCCGAGCTGATGCATATTGTCCTGGCACTGGCAGATGAAATGGTACAGCAGAATCTGGCTCTGGAAGTGAATCCGGAATCCTTTGCTGAACTGGAAAAATTCCAACTAGTGCCAGCTTTAGTCACAGCATTACAGGCGGAAATTGGTTATCCCGCATCGGTTGAAGAATTGAATGGGGAAGCACCATTCAAGCTCGGTACGTTCTTTATCCGTTTGATGACTACAGGTTTCTGTGAAAGCTTGGGCGATATACCGCTATGGGCTCAGGAACTGGTGATGTCATCAGTCAGCTCCCGTGCAACAGCCAGAGCCTTTTTGTCGCGCTGGAGAGACAGCTCCAAATACTACCCAACCTTCGATACACTCTCCCAGACCGTGGCCAATGCACTGCGGATCCAGGAGAAGGTCGGGACTTTTGATCTGGAGCAGCTGCTCGATGTCATGACCTTTGAAGTGATTGAACAAAAGATCATTGTTGATCTGGCCAGCCAGATCCCTGCAGCAACCAAAGCTGAACTGGAACATTTCAGAACGGTTATTTCTACCCGTCTGGATGGCTATTGGGCTTCCAAACATAAGGATGATGCAACACGCCGTAAATATCGCACTGTCTATACAGCGTTGCAGGCAGCGATTGAGCTGTTCAGTTTACGACTACAGTTTGATGCCGGTTTCTATTTCGACTCGAGCGAAGCCTTGTATAAAGCCTACGAGCAGGAGCTGTATCGTTTTGATATGGCCTATCGCCATTACAGTGCAGCCTCTCAGCGAGCGCATGTCGATATCCTGAAAAAACTCGATGAAGAAGTCGAAAATTGCTATGCCTACTGGTTTATTGACCACTTGGCACGAAACTGGGGCGAGCGTGTAGAAGCTGAGCAACGCTTGAATGTCTGGAAAATGGCAGATATCCCAAATCAGCAGAATTTCTATGATACCCATGTTAAACCCTTGCTGAATTCTGCAACTAAACGCCGTATTGTGGTAATTATCAGTGATGCTTTCCGCTATGAAGCTGCAGTAGAGCTGCGTGATCGTATCAATGAAAAGCGTTATTCTGAAGCGACCTTGTCTTCACAGCTGGGTGTTGTCCCAAGTTACACCACACTTGGCATGGCTTCGTTGTTGCCGCATCAGACTTTGGAGTACAAAGAGGCCGCAGGGGATGATGTTTTAGTAGATGGACAGTCCAGCAAAGGGACTGCAGCACGATCCAAAATTCTGGCGGCCTATAATGGATTGGCGGTTACCGCTGAAACGGTAAAAGGTTGGTCGCGTGATGAAGGCCGTGAAGCACTCAAAGACCATGATTTGATTTACGTTTATCACAACGTGATTGATGCTCGGGGAGACAGTGCCTCGACAGAATCAGAAACCTTTATGGCGGTGGAACATGCCATTGAAGAACTGACCGAACTTAGCCGTAAAATCTTGATGCATTTCAATATTTCTACCCTGTTGATCACAGCCGACCATGGCTTCTTGTTCCAGCAAAGTAAACTAGAATCTGCGGATCGTTCAAGCTTGACTGAAAAACCTGCGAATACATTGAAAAGCAAAAAACGCTATGTGATTGGGCATGGTTTACCAGAGAGCAAAGAAGCATGGAAAGGCTCAACCCAAGCTACGGCAGGCACACGATCTGCGACTGATTTCTGGATTCCAAAAGGGGCGAACCGTTTCCATTTTGTAGGAGGCTCACGTTTCGTGCATGGCGGCATCATGCCTCAGGAAATCGTAGTGCCTGTACTAACGGTAAAACAGCTGCGTGGTGAAAAGGCTGGACAGCGGACCAAGCGTAAAGTTGAGGTCATTTCTACCAAATCCACGCTGAAAATGGTCAATAACATCCAGAAGTTTGATTTGATGCAAACTGAAGCTGTCAGTGAGCTGGTCATGCCAGTGACCCTGTCGATTGCCATTTATGATGGGGATATCAAAGTATCTAGTGAAGAAACCTTGACCTTTGATAGCAGTACCGACTCTGTTGCCGATCGGGTCAAACAGGTCAGACTGTCATTATCCGGTACTGATTTTGACCGTAAGAAGGATTACTTCCTGGTACTGAAGGACAAAGACCTGAATATCGAAATGCAACGCTATAAGGTCACCATTGATCTGGCATTTACCGATGACTTCTCCTGATAACGAATTAACGATAGAGCGTAGCCTACATGGAATCTGCTAACGATAAAGAACTGGATCAGCTGCTGAATGAACACTTTGCTGGGCGGGTGGTACGTAAGGATCTGACTAAACTGATCAAAGAAGGGGCAAATGTCCCGGTCTATGTACTCGAATACCTGCTGGGGATGTACTGTGCCTCGGATGATCCAGAGATCATTGAACAGGGACTACGTAACGTAAAGACCGTACTGGCTGAGAACTACGTCCGACCGGATGAAGCCGAGAAGGTGAAATCCCTGGTCCGTGAACGGGGCAGTTATAAGGTCATTGATCGGGTGACTGTAAAACTGAATGAGCGTAAAGACAAATACGAAGCATCATTTAGTAATCTGGGCATCAAAGATGCCGAAATCTCGGCAGGCATCGTCAAAGAGTATGAAAAATTACTTGTTGGTGGTATCTGGGTCATTGCTACGCTCAGTTACTATTTTGAAGAAGGACAAACCAATTCTCCATTTGGGGTGAGTTTACTCAAGCCGATTCAAATGCCGAATATGAATATGGATGAACTTTTCAGTGGCAGAGCAACATTAAGAACTGATCAGTGGCGCGAGAGTTTAATCCGTTCGATCGGCATGGAACCGGCTTCGTTAAAAGAGGACGTGCAATGGCACCTATTAGCGCGTATGGTTCCGTTCGTTGAAAATAACTATAACGTCTGTGAACTTGGACCACGCGGTACCGGGAAAAGCCATATTTACAAAGAGTGTTCACCGAATAGTATTCTAGTTTCAGGTGGGCAAACCACTGTCGCCAATCTGTTCTATAACATGAGTAGCCGCCGTATTGGTCTGGTGGGGTTGTGGGATGTGGTGGCCTTTGATGAAGTTGCCGGTATTTCCTTTAAGGACAAAGATGGCGTACAGATCATGAAAGACTACATGGCCTCAGGATCTTTTGCCCGTGGCCGTGAACAGATGGAAGCCTCAGCTTCGATGGTTTTTGTGGGTAATATCAACCAAAGTGTGGAATCTCTGGTTAAAACCAGCCATCTCTTGGCGCCGTTCCCTGAAGCAATGATCGATTCAGCATTCTTTGATCGCTTTCATGCCTATATCCCGGGTTGGGAAATTCCAAAAATGCGTCCGGAATTCTTTACCAACCGTTATGGTCTAATCGTTGATTATCTTGCTGAATTCTTCCGGGAAATGCGTAAGCGTAGTTTTGCGGATGCCATTGAGAAGTACTTCAAGCTAGGGAATAACCTGAATCAGCGCGATGTGATTGCCGTTCGCAAGACGGTTTCTGGATTGATGAAGCTGCTCTACCCACATGGTCAATTTAACAAAGAAGATGTACGGCAATGCCTGGAATATGCACTGCAGGTGCGCCGTCGGGTCAAAGAACAGCTGAAGAAAATTGGTGGTATGGAATTCTATGATGTTCATTTCAGCTACATTGATAATGAGACGCTCGAAGAACATTTTGTATCAGTCAAAGAGCAGGGTGGTGGCGGACTGATTCCCGAAGGTCCAGCCAAGCCAGGTTTCTTATATACCATCGGGCTCAGTAATAAAGGCATGCCGGGGTTATACCGGTTAGAACTTCAAGTGACCAAAGGTTCAGGAAAATTGGCGACATCAGGCTTATGGAATTCAAGCAGTGCCAAGGAGCAGGTCAAGATCGCATTTGACTACTTCAAGGCCAATGCATCCAGAATATCGGGTGGCAGTAAGGTGTTGGAACATGACTTCCACTTACATGTGGTTGAATTACAGAATACCGGACCGCTCAGCCATCTTGCCTTACCAAGTTTAGTGGCTTTCGCTTCTGGCCTGTTAGGACGATCGGTACAGAGTCAGATGGTGGTACTGGGTGATATGAGCTTGGGTGGCTCTGTGACTCCGGTGGAAAGTATTGCCGAATGTCTGCAAGTTGCTTTTGATGCTGGTGCCAAGAAGGTTGCTTTGCCAATGAGTAGTGCGGCAGATATCCCTACGATTCCTGTGGAACTGTTTACCAAGTTCCAGACCAGTTTCTATGCAGATCCGGTGGATGCTGTGTTTAAGGGGCTAGGGGTGGATTGAATGTAGTCGTATTTTAAGATGATGAGGAAATGGCTCTGTAAATATTTAACAATATCAATATATTGATGAATAAGATAACAGAGTCATTTTTCTTAAAAAGAATGGAATTTTCCTGCCTGAAAAAGCGATGGTATTTTATAGAGATGAGTGCAAGTGAATAAAGTTCTTAAAAAACAAATCGCTTTTTTTATTCTCATTCTCTGTAGTGTCGGCCTCTATAATTATAAGGCGACACAACCGCGACAACAGCCTGATGAATCAATACAGCGAGCTCAACAAAGAGAAGCGGAGTTCATGCAAAGAAGGGCTGAATATATTGCGAAACATGGTGAACCAAGTCCTGCTGAACAGCAAATGCGTCTGATCATGAAGCTCCACAAAGATTAACCTAGATCTCTGTTCTAAAAAATACTGTTTTAGCGCCGTAGCTGGTCTAAAGCAGTATTTTTTGCCTAGAAAAACACATGAAGAAATAAGTCAAAAGGGCTTTGTTGCATAAAAATTTCATAACCATATGATTTTAACGATTGATTAATTGTAAATTAAAATTAAAACTTATTAAAATCATTGTATTATATGTTTATGCAACAAACCCTAAATAAAATATATCGCAAATAAACCAATTTTCCTTTCAGGAACGGCTTTGTTGCACAAATATCTTGATCCTAGCCAAAATAATGGACAGCACGTCCCTCTAAAGATAACGTAACTTTAATCTTTGGAGATCCAAGAAATGGTTATCTTGCGAAGCAGTGCTTCTCAGGCTCACAGTACTGTAGTCGTGATTTTAGGGCGCTATTATTAACGAATAACTGTATTCAAAGTATGTCACGCAGTCTTGCACAGTACACTGCTCATGTTGGGATAATGCAGTGACCGAAAGCTTCTTTCATACATTGAAAGGTCATGTGGTCCATGGCAGTATGTTTGCCACTCGAAAAGAGGCGAATACTGTCTTGTTTGACTATATTGAGATTTATTACAATCGGGTCAGAAGGCATTCCGCAAACGGATGGTTAAGCCCAGAAGCCTTTGAACAGAAATATTTCAAGAATTTAGAGGGATTTGTTGTCCACGATACTGTCTAGGATCAAACAACATGGTGTTGCACTTCAAATGCTAATCTAAGAATTTTCTTTATTTTTTGATAAAAACAATTAAGATATAAATGCTAGAAATTTCACATGATAAATTAATAATTTAGAGATTCTTTATGAAAATTAAATATACTTCATTAGCAATTTTAAGTGCAATTATACTCACTGCATGTGGAGGTGGAGGCGGTAATTCCTCTGCTGATAATACAGGTAATAATAATTCTAACACGACCACATGGTCAGCTTTCCTTCCTTATCCATATAAAGAAAATAGCCAAGCACCCTTAAAAACTATTGTAGAACATCAACAAACCACCTTTTTTGATGGCAAAGGCTACTTTAAAACTGTTTCTGGACTTGACTTAAACTATATGGATCTATCAGGAGAACCTCCGTTAGTCGCTGTAACAAATGATAATTTATATAAATCAGGCACAACTCATCCAATTTATGGAGAATATCTTGCAAACTATCAAATACAAAATCTTTCACCAGATCAACAGATTTGGATTCAACAGCCTTTATCAGCAACTTCTAAACCAACAACGTTAGAGCATACTATTACATGGAAAGTAATTGATTTGAGTCATAAAAAAGTCACAGAATATATGGATCAATTTTCTTCAGATATTACGCTTCCAGATATAGCAACAGATATTAGCTTATGGAATGGCACAGTTAAAAATCCATATAACTTAACTTATAATGAATTTTATGAAAAAGTTAAGGATAAAGTATTCCCTGCAGGTTCAAAGTGCTTACAATTACAACGCGTTGAAAATAATCAAGAATATTTTTACTTAAATACCTATCCAATTAACTCTCCTTTACAAAAAGACCTTGAAAGTAGATGGGGAAGAGTAGCAAGTGATTCCACCTATAATTTTAATGATCTTCAAGGAATGCAGGGATATCTACAAAATATAAGTAACATTCTTATCGGATATACTTTAATTCAAGGACGTCATTATGAAATTTCACGTTATGGCAAAGTAGAATTTGTACGTGGTAATACAATGACTGGTAATGACTGTCAAGATTTGAACGATATAGCAGCTTCTGTAATTCTTGAAGAGCTGAAATAACTTAACCTGAGTTCGATGAAATCCACTTAGCCTTTTAGCATATTTGGGAAAGTTGGCTTATTGGGATTCAAGCAATAAGCCACTACAGCAGCCATGATATGGTCCGAAACCATGGAATTGTTCAGCGACCAGATTGAGGCACTTAAGTCTGAGCTCTTCAGGAAGCCTAGAATTGCTGGTTTGGCCACGTGCAGCATGGACTAATGAGCTGGGCCTTGAGCTTTGTATTTTTGCAGTAAACGTCTGATGTGACGTTCTAAAATATGAAGTAGCTGAGCATCCTGGGACTGGGTTATGCGAATATCGGAGTATATGCAGGATCTGACTCTGTTTAATATCGACTATGGCACAGCTCTTTCATGTTGATAAACATCATTCCCTTCCAAATTCATACAGAACACAGTTCCACTATGTGCCCAGAATGCCTCAAAACAGTAGGATTGATGACTTTTAAATCGAGTTTTTAATAATCGTCTATCATCATCTTCATTGGTATCTATTGCTTCACCTTTTTTATTGTATGACGTGATTCTATCGTATTCCGTAAGATGCTGTTTAGGACTATTGATCGCCATACCACAGATCCCGTCATCACAGGAATCATTTAATTTAGTGACCATATAGGCATCATAATTTTGATTATTTGCACGGAAATTCGCATTAATTTCAACACGATTATTTTTGCTATACGTGATGTTAATTTTACAAGGTCCTTTCACATATTCTTCGATATCTTTAACTTTCTTGCCCTGCTGTTTTGCACGATCGTGATCACCTGCTGATTGAATATAAAAATCTTGATATGAGCACATTCCGTTATGCATATTCTGATTTTTGGATACTGCGTTATTTTTTTGATCTACTGCCTTTAATTGCTTACTTTCGTTAATAAAGGCCAGCGCTTGTTTGTCACCTTTATTTGCTGCAGCCTGAATCAATTGACTACCCGCTTGAATATTTTGTTGTATGCCATCCCCAATCAATGCCATTTTACCGACCACAAACATTGCAGGTGCATAATTTTTGTTAGCTGATTTTAACAACCATTCAGCTGCTTTTTGTGGATCTCGTTGAACAATTTTCCCTTCGTAATAAGCCATACCTAATTCATATTCATTCTTAGCAAAGCCTAAAAGTGTCGCTTTTGCTTGTAAATTCAATAAAGGGGCTTGGATTTTTTCAACTGTGCTATTCCCTGATTTTACCTGTATTGCTGCTTGAGCAGACATGCTACATGTAACCCCAAGGATCGTAGCTAGAACGAGTTTTTGAATTTTCATAAGTGAACCGTACCGAATTTTAAAATCGTTTTTAATTAAATTTATTTGTATAATCTAAAAGGCTAATTTTATTATTATATACTGCTTATAAATCAAATAACTATAGTAAAAGCTTATACTTCACATATATTTCCCACACCTAAATTAACCTGAATCTTGGATAAGAAATTGACTTGAAAAAAAGATGACTAGAGCCATCAGTTGAGTTACCACACCAAACTCACAACTCTAGTCACCATGTTTGATTTTATTACTTTATTCTGTGCAATTGATGATTTCTTTCAAAAATTTGAATCAACTTATTGGAATTTTCTAAAACAAGGAAAAAAACGCTTAAGAGTGCGCTCATCCGTATTGAGCCTTTCTGAAATCGTCTTTATTGCCATTTGGTATAAATGTTCACATTTCAACAACTTTAAAGCATTATTTGCATCTTTAAGACAAGATAATAGTCATTTATTTAAAAGCCTACCTTGTTACCAATGCATGATTCATCTGATTCAATCACATCAATTAGCATTACATGCTTTGCATTTTGCTTTGATGAAAGATCAGCAAAATGCTTATTTATGGGTTGATTCAACCACACTGCCAGTATGTAAAAATCAACGCATTCAGCGACATAAATCTTTAGCTAAAATTGCATCTAGAGGCAAGAGCTCTATGGGCTGGTTCTATGGCTGTAAGCTGCATTTAATCATGAATCAACCAGGAGAGATTGTCCGTATAGCTTTATCAATGGGCATACAGCAGATATTAAAATAGTTGAACAGTTGGTAGACGGATTAAAAACAAAGCTCTATGCGGATCGTGGATATATCAGTCAGGAATTGAAATCCAAGTTGAAGAACAAAGCTATTGATTTAATTACATATCATCGTAAAAACATGCAAGCTGTGGGTTTATCCAAAGCAGATGAATACAATTTAAAGCAGCGGAATAAAATAGAAACTTTATTTAACCCGAATCCTGCTTAAGGAAGTGAGATCATTCATCTTGAGACTTATCCATCAGTTTGAGCATAAAAAAGTCTATGATTTGATCTGATAACACTAAAAACTGATTAAAATTAATCATAAAATTATAGTTATTTTATGATTTTAAAGAAAAAACCTTATCCGCGATTCGGGTTATTTAGTTTACTGAAAGGTCAATATCATTTAGTGACGACTAAAGCGAGAAGCCTTGAAGGCTATTTGGCAGGTATTTATGCAACTTTGTGTGCTTA
Source organism: Acinetobacter sp. ANC_7511 (assembly GCF_056779975.1). Taxonomy (NCBI): domain Bacteria; kingdom Pseudomonadati; phylum Pseudomonadota; class Gammaproteobacteria; order Moraxellales; family Moraxellaceae; genus Acinetobacter; species Acinetobacter sp. ANC_7511. Next base: position 32,856 of record NZ_JBWYIY010000016.1, on the reverse strand, counting down.
TCAGCTCTGCCATAAAAATAAGCCAATGATCAAAATTAGTGAAGCATTGGCTTAAACAGGATTCGGGTTATTTAAGAATAATTTTAATATTCTCTATTATCAATCTCCATATGTATAGCAATTTTATTATATGACCAATTCCCATCAAAATTCATATTACGTTTCTTAAAATATTCTACAACTGCCTCTTTCGTTTTTGGTCCAATTTTGCCATCTATAATAATTTCAGGATTATCATTTCTAAGAAGTGTTTGAATTCTACTTTTAGGATCACCAAAAATATATGTGCCATCTGTTAACTGATTTATATTAATAAAGTATTTAGATCCACAAATAAATTTTTTATCTCTATAAGGTAAAATTGGATCTTCATCTTTACAATATTTGTGTACTATTTGATCAGGCACAATATAATTAACTGATTTAAATAATAAATTTAAAAGTGTTGGACCAGCATTCGGCAACCATGTCTTATGATGAGCAGCATAGCCATAGATTCCCATAATGATCACAAAAAATGAACCTATGAAGGCAGTAGCAAGAAAAGGTTCATTATTCCTAAATTTTTGACGAAACTCTACAGGTATATTTCGACTCTTATAAGTACATACAGTGATACTGAGTAAATATGTGATAATACTATATGCACAATAGTATAATAATGTAAAAAATAAAAAAATAACAAGTTCAAGAATTAAATCCCATATACTTGAAATATTGAATGTTTCTAAAAAATATTCAATATAAATGCCTGCTGCAACAAAGTAAATTAATGCTGCAATAATCCAAACAAGACCATTATATGCAGGAGATACTTTATCTAGAATTGCGTTAATGCCATCCGATAACCGCTGTGCAGAATTTTGAGTAATAAAATAAGAACATAACTCTCGAATCATCTCAGTATGATCTTGCGATGTTGATGTACGATCTTTTGCTACACCACGTAATGAACGTTCTAATACAGGTTGTCCAGAAAATTCATTAAAAAATTTTAAAGCTTTTTCTTTTGGAATTTTTTCCCCCTTATCTTGATATTGTTCAAGTGCCGTGATTTCTTCAATAAATAGCTGATCAAATATCCCTGAACGAATAAAGGGCAAAGGTGGGTTACTGTACCCTACTATATGATGTTGAATTGAACGTAAGTTTGTAAAAATCTCTGTAATAAAGCTATCGCCATAATAAGTAAATCTTTCATGAGATTGACCATTTGGCTCATAATTAAAACCGTTAAAATATATATGTTGATATAAATGATCATGATTACATCCAGCAAGATGATCTACCAACTTTTGCGCATGTTCTTGGCAATTGACATGATACTGATTATAAGGAACAGCAACTAAATAAGTGCTACGATAATAAGTAAAATAACCATAACCAGAGCAAGGTGAACATTGCTGACGTCCAGAGCCACTACAACTGTAGCAGGTGGTTCTTCCCCCTCCACCACAGCGGGCACATGATACATATCTTGAATGCTGTTCATAGGTTTTATTCCAGTTATTATATTCAGTGTAATTTTCTTGAACTTGCCCTGCACCCCAACAATTGTTGCACTGTACACGTCCATTTCCTGAACAATTTGAGCAGTTACATTCCCCATCTCCTCCACAATTATCGCAATAATATTGATAAGAATGTGTTGGATATTCATGAATAGTTTTTTTCTGATTATAAACTAAACCTTTAGATCCAAAATTTTTATACTCATTAATAAAATCTAAGCGTCTAATTTTATTATTAGCAGCATCATGAACATGATTGTCATGAATAGACTCGAAATCACTTAAACGAATACCACTATGTATTGAAGCGGGTTTACCTCCAGCAATCCTTTCATTATTCCATTCGGATGTAAAGTTCCAATCAATCGTCACTGTCAATTTAAAAGGATAAACAGCAGAACGTTCAAGAATGAGTTCTTTACCTTCAACATGATTTCCATGAATGATGTTTTGTACAGATGATAATAAAATTTGAGGAAGTTCTTTTTCTAACTGATCTTTTAACATTATATAAGAAGGTAGCTTTAAAAGTTATTTTCGATTATTATATATTAAACTCTATTTATCAATGACTTATTTTATCGGCTTTGTTGCACAAACCTATCTGTAAAGGCTTTTTCAGCGATATAATTTTCAAATGAAGAAGCCTACACACAACATCTACCGCACAACCAATTGCCCCGTATATAACCGAGCACTCATGAGTCGCGGAAATATTGCCATTTGGTTTGATCCTGCTACGCAATGGTATGCTCCATCAAAAGGCAAACAAGGGCGAAATCAAACCTACTCCGACGCAGCTATCCAATGCTGCTTAATGATTAAATCCTTATTCCGTCTATCTTTACGTATGGTCACTGGCTTTGTGCAAAGTCTGATTAAACTTTGCGGATTAAATTGGACCGCACCAGATTACAGTACGCTTTGTAGAAGACAAAACCATATTGATATTGCAATCAGCTACCAAAAAAGTAGCGATGGACTGCATCTACTCGTAGACTCTACAGGCTTGAAGTTTCTAGGTGAGGGCGAATGGAAACGCAAGAAACATGGAGCTGAATATCGTCGCCAATGGCGTAAACTACATATTGGTATAGATGCCAAAACCCTACAAATACGCGCTATTCAGCTCACAACCAATAATGTCAGTGATTCACAGGTGCTTGGTGATTTACTTAATCAGATTCCACAAGATGAGCAGATTGACTCTGTTTATACCGATGGAGCTTATGACACCAAGCAATGCCGTCAGGTCATTGCAGATCGGCAAGCACATGCGGTGATTCCACCTAGAAAAAATGCGAAACCATGGAAAGATACAAAGAGTAGCTCGCTAGAGCGAAATGAATTACTTCGAACAGTTAAACGTTTAGGCAGGACATTATGGAAAAAATGGTCAGGCTATCATCGCCGCAGTTTGGTGGAAACCAAGATGCATTGCATCAAATTATTAGGCGATAAATTAATGGCAAGAAGCTTTCCTAGTCAGGTGAATGAAATTCATGCACGTGTAGCAGTCCTCAACAGATTTACGGAATTAGGTCGACCACTTACCCAAGTTACGCCTTAAATTTGGCTCAATTAGGGGCGCTTTGCATTTCAAATCTTTGTGCAACAAAGCCCTTTTAACTTCGGTGATTTATGGGAGGATTACTGGGATTACCAAATCTGTTAAAACTAAATAACCCAAATAAAAGATATTTAAAATAATACTTTACTTTTAATTTGATTTTGAATATTTTTCACACATACAAAAAATAAACCCAGTAGGGTTGAGGGCTGATATTAAAAAAACCACCTAATTTTTGAGCTAAAGCAATATGTATTGCTCTAAGCCAATAACCATATACCAAACTTTATATATTCAGAACTATCTAAATCTAATTAAATTATTGAATTTGATTGATTTTTTATGTGTTTTTTGTGGGATATTTATGTCTTTAATTATTAAAACTCAAGCAAATGGTATTCATCAACACGAAACTAAAGCATTAACTAAGATTAGAGAAGCTTTTAGCGTAGAAGATGAAATGAGAAAAGTGAGTCCTTGGTATGGTTATGCAGGCTATACCTTGGTGGATCAAATCTCAAAAAAAGAGGGGGAATTCGATCTAATTTTAGTGACCAATAGTGTCCTGATTATTGTTGAACTGAAAGACTGGAATGGAAAGTCGATCAAGACAGCTGATGGCAATTGGTATATGGATGATCGTGATATGGGTGTGTCACCAGTTTCTTTGACACGCCAAAAACAATTCATTCTTATGAATAAATTAAAGGTATTAAAAAACAAATTTCAGGGTAATCCAGGTTTTGTACCTAGAGTTCATTTTTATGTTGTTATGTGCGGAAAAGTTAATTTCTCTGGCTTGCCTGATGAAGATCTAAATCACGTAATAAGCCTAGAAAAGTTTCTAAAATTTGCCACCAAAAATAATTTTAATAAAGAGTTCAAACCACACCCACAAGCTCAACATCTATACAAAGATTTTGAATTAATCGATAAGATTTTCACAAGCAAAAACAACCCGCCTAAAAAGGTTGTTGTGCATAAATATAAACAGGACGATGAGCTTATCTCTCACCCTAAGAAGCTTTATGTGGAGTATGAGGCGACCTCTACAATATCTCGTTCTGACAAAGCGATTATAAGACAATGGCAATTCGCAAATTTTCATAATTTGAGTATTCAATCTCCTAAACTTAGAGCTCATTTACTGAATCATGAGCGTGTTATCAGTGCTGAGTTTAAGCAAAGTAACCATTTATATAACACGGCACTTGTTCCTTTGATCATGCCAGAGGAAGATCAAATCACTCAACAATACAATGAGTTGGTTGAATATCGCCAAAGTCACCTTCGATTCAATGACTTCATAACTACAATTAGCCACAATCTAAGTGAAGAAGATAAACTAGATTTAATACAAATTTTATTAAGCAAATTTTCTGAAATGCACAAAATTGGCGTTTCACATGGAGATATTAATGCACATTGTATTTGGATCTCACCTCAAAAAGAGGTAGGAATTTCTCACTTTTTAACAGCTGATACTAAAAGTATTGATAATAATATTCGTGAATTACAACCCGAACTGTCTTTTTTAAATGATACGTCTTGCTCAAAGTTTGAGAATGTTTCAATGTTTAAGAAAGATACTTATATGCTTGCTGTTTTAGCATGGCATTTATGGTCGAATATTCGGTTAACGTCTAAGTCACTGAGCAATATTAGTGTTGAAAGTTCACACTGGATAGGTGATCTAGTTAAAAAGGCTATCAATCTAGAAGTTGAAGATGCAACCCAATTGCTACGCCTGTTCAATACCAATAGACCAGTACAATCAGTTGAGTTTAGCGCTGATCCGACATTATTAGAACAATACATTACGACGGATAGAATACATAAAGCTTATCCAGAGGATTATGAGCTGTATGAAGATGAGGAACCTGACGTTATTTTATATCGCTCAGGTGATTTGCTCGTTAAAGAATGGTCGGATGTACATATAGAGGATTTTACATCGAGTGACATTCTCAAATATCAGCATTTCTTTGAACGTATTAATGAGACAGTCGAGCAGAATTTACCTTATTTACCAAAGCTTGTAAGAGTTGGCATTTCTACTAAGTCGAGATCCTTGTTTATCGTCAATGAATATCAAGATGGTTTTAGAGCCAATGAAATTAATACGACAAATGAGACCCGACTATTGTTGGCTGCCAACTTAATTGAAGCAATTCTTCATTTGCAGAAACTTGGTTTACCTATTGGTAGAATTTCTAGTTTCAATGTTCTATTCAATTTAGAAGAAAACAGTTTTGTATTTAACGACATCATAGATATAAACCATACAGTAGATCCTGAATGTGAATACTATCCTGATCACATTGATAACCCAACGAGTGAACAGTGCCAAAACTTCGCAATCATGAAATTAGTATGTGACATCCTAGATTTCGAAATTGGTAAAGATAGCACTGACTTTAGATGGATTAGTGACGCTGTTAAATTAGAGCTTGAAGAAAATGAATATCCTCTAGGGGATCTTAACCGGTTATTGGATAGTATTGAAACTGCTCAAGGTAATAGTGATACGCCAACTATTCGAGTGCCTGTGCCAGATAAGTTTAATGAACTTACAATTTACGGCGACAATAAACGTGTATATGTGTCATTAGAAAAGGGTCGTAATGCCAAAGACATTGTTGTTAAAATGCAAGGTATTGGTGGCTCTATACAATTTATTTTAGATCCTGAAAGTAAAAGTATTAAATTTATCACTGGTGTCCGTGAGTCGGATGTGGTGCCACACTACATTGTAGATCAAGCTGTACTAGAGATTAATGTAGCTCTAGATGTACAACATGCAGTTGGCCGTTCAGATTATTCAGATCTTTCTAATTTTCTTTTTGGACTTGAAGAATTTGTAACTGCTATTGATGATGTTCTTGCAAGTCAATTAAATGATCAAGAAGAAAGTGTTGATTCTCAAATTTTATCGGGTTTAGAACAAAATATTAATCCTGATGTACCGTTAATTTTAGATCAATATTCAAATGACCTCACTGATGAGGTTAAAAATTTAGCTGCATTGAATATTGATACTAGAAAGCTATGGAAAGCAATTTTAGAAACGGAGACAGAGGCGTTACCTTATATCATTTTATCGCAACCACTACAGTTTGTTGATAATAAAATTTATATCGCACGCTATGAAGATGACAATGATGTATTAGACAAATTCCCTAAAGACTCAATCATCAGCCTGATCCATAAAACTATTGATTTTAATGGTGACGACAGAGAATTCCGTGTAGGGGACATTGATATTCAACACTCTTTAGCAGGTGAGTTGCGAGTAAAGGGTGTTAAACATGCGGATAAAATTAAAGTAGGTGAGGTCTTATACCTACGCACGAAAGCGGATAAGTCATCATTCTTAAAAAGAAAAAATGCTCTAGAACAGATTCTCAGACGGCAATCGGATATACCGAATTTAGTTGATTATTTTGAACCTGACTCAAATATCAATCCTATTTGTTATGACATTGAGGTAACAGACCAAGATTTTGAGAGATATGATCAAACAGATCAAACGGGCAAGGTGGTTGTTAGTCTGAATGATTTACAACGAAAAGCTTTTCGTAAACTTATCAACTATGGTCCAGTTTCTATTCTCCAAGGTCCCCCAGGTACAGGTAAAACGGAGTTTATTGCTGCATTCGTTCATTACCTATTCGAGAAGCAGAACGTCAATAATGTATTGATGGTTAGTCAATCACACGAAGCTGTGAATACAGCTGCCGAGCGAATTAGAAAACATTCTAACCGCTTGAATACGCCGTTGGAGATTGTTCGTTTCAGTAATAGAGAAAGTGCTGTATCGAATAACTTAAAAGATGTTTACTCAGACTCGATCATTTCAACACATAAAAATCTGTTTTTAAGTGAAATGGAGCAACGGATTTTATCTTTAAGTCAGTCCATTGGTGTTGATCGAAAATACTTAGCATGTGCCTTGTTCTTAAAAGTGCAATTATTTGGGCATTTATCAAGAATGTTGGTTTCAAGCGAATTGCCAGAAGAAAATCTAATCTCAAAAACTGAGTGGAATAAACTAGCCGACAAGCTTATTGAAAGACTCAAGGGCTATTCACCTGAGCTGTATTCATCATTGGTAGGTTTAAATAGCCGTCAAATTTTAGATCGTGAAAATCAAATTTGGCAGATGTTAGATGATGCTTTTGAAGTGCATGGTAAAGCTGCCAGTAACGCTAAAGCACTTGTAAAAATTGCGTTTGATTACGATGAGTTAATAGATAGTCCAAATGCAAATTATGAAACATATCTTTCAAAAACTCGTCAATTTGTTTGTGGTACATGTGTGGGAATAGGACATCATTCGATAGACATCGCTAACCAATCATTTGATTGGGTCATTATTGATGAATCAGCGAGATCAATTTCGTCTGAATTAGCTATTGCAATGCAATCGGCTAAAAGAATCCTGTTAGTTGGTGATCATAAACAATTACCGCCACTCTATTCACCGGAACATGCAAAAGCACTTGGTCGTAAATTAGGGGTCTCTAAAAATCGTATTGAGGCTAATCTAAAAAGTGATTTTGAGAGATTGTTTAACTCACCTTATGGTAAGACAGTTCAAGGAAAGCTTTTGGTTCAATACCGTATGGCACCGGCAATTGGGGAAATGGTATCTGCTTGTTTCTATGATGATGAACTAAATACTGGTGTTATCGAACCTTTAGGTCATTCTCACCAAAAAGATATGGTACGCATGGTGCCACATATCTATCAGCAATCTACTGTTAAAGAATTACGCTCAACTGTCACATGGGTAGATACCTCAGAGAAATTCAGTGATGGAGTGGGTACTACATTCTTCAATAAACACGAAGCTCGTAAAATTATTGATTTGTTAGAGCGTATACATGCAGATGAACAATTATTGAAAGAGCTAAAAGACAGATCTAAGCCGAATGAGCCACCGATCGGCATTATCTGTATGTATGGGGAACAAAAACGTCATTTGAGGAAGCAGTTCAACTCTAAGTCTTGGAATGAGGATTTTAGGAACCTAGTGAAAATTGATACGGTAGATAGCTATCAGGGTAAAGAGAATAGAATAATCATTCTGTCCATTACTCGTAACAGTGAAGATAACAAAATCGGTTTCATGAAAATGCCAAATCGAATCAACGTTGCCTTATCAAGAGCTATGGATAGATTAGTTATATTTGGTGCATCAAGATTGTGGAATATGCCAAAGCATCAAGAAACTCCATTGGGTGAAGTTTTTAGCTATATCAATGAGCGATTAGGAGATAAAGATCACTATCAATATATAGCTGATCCTAAATTAGAAACAAGACGACACGCTAAGACTGGAAATAATTCACGTAGAGGAATCACTCATGACTAATTACAGCATTCCATATCATGATGTGGATATCCTAATCCCTGCGCAACGCTTTGAAGTTAAGTTTAATTATACATCAAGTCAAATGCCAAATTTCATTGACTCAATGATTATGAGATTACTTCGTATTAGCCCAATGTCAGCAGATAGTGTTGCCAATTTTTTAGGGTTGAATCAAAGAGAATCCAGAATAGTATTGGATCAACTTATTACAAATAATGAAATTGAACTAAAAAAGGACGATTTATTCCATCTAACAAATAAATCAATGAAATATTTCACAACTGTAGACTCAATACCTAAAGTGGCATCAATTCTGGAGCATACTCAAAATTTGATGTATGAGTTAACTAATTTCAATTTCATTCCGGAAAAGCCTGACAATAATATGTATGGTTTGAAATTAATCGCTTCAAACTCGAATGCTGCAAACAGTGAAAACATTGTGCGTGATAGATTCCAGAAGCAATTTTACCAACTTGTAGAAGATGAGGTCATAACACTAAAAAAAATGGATGGTAGACCAAGCATCTATAAGATGGGTACGGTTAAGAAAGTCAAAGACTGCACGGTACGTAAATCCCTTGACCTTAATATTGATGCCAATGCAGAACCACAAGCAATTAAAGTTTTTGACTCTATTATGAGTGAAGAACTTAGAGAAAAAACTTATCAGGTTTTAGGTCAAAGTAAGAAAGGGAACAATATTAAAGACATCGTAGATAATCTAGATGGATTTGAAGAATTTAACTTACAACAATATTTTAAAGATGGGCGTTTCTTGGCATCGGTAGCACTATTCAATAGTTTAAATATTATTGAAAGCTCAGGAGATGAAAGTAATCATCAGTTTATAGGACCATGTTATAGCCAAGGTAACGCAAAACTTATTCTCAATAAAATTAAAGAGATTATTGCAACCGGTCGTCTAGTTCAGAATATTTATTGGTTGGCACCGGATGATGCCTTTTGGGGAAAATCACTTAGATTTAACACTTTTGTTGGTGCTTTGGGACAGCTCAAGAACAAACAAAATGTTGAATTAAAGCTAAAGTGCTTTTTGCCTATGAATAATGAGCAAGATAAAGCATCCATTATTAATTACCGCAAAATCATTGCAAAAGACCATCAGAAATATTTCTATGGAATTAAAGAGGGTTTGCTAGCTGGAAACTTTGAAATGCTTGTTGTAGAAAACGAATTTGCAGTGGTAATTTTGCATGTCTTAGATTCAGAAGCTGAATACCTGACCAGTTTTCCAATAGGTTCAATGAGTACCAATAAGAGTATGGTAAACTGCTTGGTGAATTTGTTTGATGCTTGGCAGCGACCAAAAGAGGAAAATGGGATAAGTTTTGGTCCAATGTTTAAGAAGTAGATTCAGTTGAATGATGCAAAAGTTATTTGATTTATGTATTTGCTAGAATCTTAAAACTGTTATTCAAAATTTTAGATCCCCTGATCGTAAGCATCCGCTGAACCCCACTTTTTCTAACCCATTAATATCGCGATAGTGTCCACTAAATTAAGTGGACACCTATTTATGGATTTAAAGACAGTTATAGGTAAGAATTCGGCTAACTCATCTTACCAAGCTATCCTATAAGCCTTAATTTAGTTCCCACTGGCTTTGTTGCACAAACCTATTTGTAAAGGCTTTTTCAGCGATATAATTTTCAAATGAAGAAGCCTACACACAACATCTATCGCACAACCAATTGGCCCGCATATAACCGAGCACTCATGAGTCGCGGAAATATTGCCATTTGGTTTGATCCTGCTACGCAATGGCATGCTCCATCAAAAGGCAAACAAGGGCGAAATCAAACCTACTCCGACGCAGCTATCCAATGCTGCTTAATGATTAAATCCTTATTCCATCTATCTTTACGTATGGTCACTGGCTTTGTGCAAAGTCTGATTAAACTTTGCGGATTAAATTGGACCGCACCAGATTACAGTACGCTTTGTAGAAGACAAAAGCATATTGATATTGCAATCAGCTACCAAAAAAGTAGCGATGGGCTGCATCTACTCATAGACTCTACAGGCATGAAGTTTCTAGGTGAGGGCGAATGGAAACTCAAGAAACATGGACCTGAATATCGTCGCCAATGGCGTAAACTTCATATTGGTATAGATGCCAAAACCCTTCAAATACGCGCCATTCAACTCACTACAAATAATGTGAGTGATTCACAAGTGCTTGGTGATTTACTCGATCAGATTCCACAAGATGAGCAGATTGACTCTGTTTATACCGATGGAGCTTATGACACCAAGCAATGTCGTCAGGTCATTGCAGATCGGCAAGCGCATGCGGTGATTCCACCTAGAAAAAATGCGAAACCATGGAAAGATACAAAGATCAGTTCGCTAGCGCGAAATGAATTACTTCGAACAGTTAAACGTTTAGGCAGGACATTATGGAAAAAATGGTCAGGCTATCATCGCCACAGTTTGGTGGAAACCAAGATGCATTGCATCAAATTATTAGGCGATAAATTAATGGCAAGAAGCTTTTCTAGTCAGGTGAATGAAATTCATGCACGTGTAGCAGTCCTCAACAGATTTACGGAATTAGGTCGACCACTTACCCAAGTTACGCCTTAAATTTGGCTCAATTAAGGGCTTTGTATTTCAAATCTTTGTGCAACAAAGCCAATTTAATGTAAATTTTACTATGGCTTTATAGTGTCGCATAACCCAGCCATCCGGCTGTTTTTTTGTTTCATCCCTCTTATTTTTAGGTTTTAGCATATAAGCTGCCATCATTGGCGTGAGCAATCGGGCAACCAATAAAGAAAATAAAATCGCAACCGAAGCCGTGATGCCGAAATGGGTTAAACATCTTTATTTTTATCAAAATAAAGATGAAGTTACCTTTGATTTCAACTTACACCACCTCAGATTTTTTTTGTAAGGCATATGAATCTCATTAAAACTTGGCAATGGGGTTCACCGGATGCTTACATATTTAATTCAATGAAGCATGAATTTGATATCTGGTATTGCGCCCACCACCTTCTAATTTCACAATACAGCCTTTTTCTAATAAATCAGTAAGATGGCGAGTGGCTGTAGCTTTACTGACTTTCGCAACTTTTTGATATTGTGCTGCACTGATACCATGTTCAAAGCCATTTTCACCACCATCTAGCAGTATGTTTAAGACTTTACGTTGTCCTTCATGGAAGTCAATTTCAGAGTATTTTTTCCAAAAATTACTTTTAAAAAGTGTTCTGTTAATACGTTTTAAAGTTTGCTCTAGACTTTCATTAAGAGCTTCTAAAAACCAAAATAGCCATTCAGTGATATTAGAATCACCTTTTTGCGTGGCTTCAAGTACCTCGTAATAGCTTTTTCGCTTATTCAAAATAACAGGTGACATTGCGTATAATCGGATACTTTGTTGATCCATTTGCGCTAAGGCAAGGTCGGTTAGTGTTCGTGTTATACGTCCGTTACCATCGTCAAAAGGATGGAGAGTTACGAACCACAAATGAGTAATACCTGCTCGAATAATTGGATCAAGCAAATGATTGGATTTACTTGCATTAAACCATTCAATAAATTCATTAAGTCGCTGCTCTAGCCCAATTCGTGGTGGGGCTTCAAAATGTACAGTTGGATACTCAATACGACCAGAAACCACTTGCATTGGCTCATGTCCACGTAGCTGACCAACACGAATCCGTTGCATTGTCCAATCAGTTTCATTAAAGAGCCATTCGTGCCACTGGAATAATCTTTCAATCGTCAAATCTTGGTTAAAGTTATTCAGTGCATCGAACATAATATCTGCCAATCCATCAGAACGTTCAGAGCTTGGATAAGGCTGTTCTAGAGATACACCTAAGCGTTTTGCTAAAGACGATCGTAATGAGTAGACATTGAGAGTCTCATTTTCAATAGCAGAAGAAGAAACAAGATTGGCAATTAAGTTATCCAATGTTAAGTGTTCTTTTTCAGGATTATGTTGACTTTGCCCGAGTAAAATACCGACCTTTTGATGGATGTGTCTCGTTAGAGGGAGGATCTTATAGTCATCCCATGTGAAGGCTGTCCAGTTAACTTGTTTCCATATCCAATCATCATACATAATGATTACTCTTCTAGTTAAATAATGTGATGAGAATATAGTGTATATTCGGCTCAAATTTTGAGTCAAATAATTATGATAAACAGCTCATTTTGATTTATGATGGATACATAAAATTGATTCAGTAATTATCAGTTACAGTATAATCTTTCAGTTTCAATTGGCTTTGTTGCACGAACCTATCGTTAAGGGCTTATTCCACAATATAATTTTCAAATGAATAAGCCCACACCTAAAATTTACCGTGCTCTCAATTGGTCTACATACAACCGCGCACTTATTAATCGTGGAAATATTGCCATTTGGTTTGATTCAAAAACTCAGTAGTATGCACAAGCAAAGGGCAAGCAAGTCCTGAATTTAAACAGCAAGCGATTGATTATGCACTATTGAGATTTATTACAATCGAAGCAGAAGACATTCTGCAAACGGCTGGTTAAGCCCAGAAGCCTTTGAACAGAAATATTTCAAGAATTTAGAGGGATTTGTTGTCCACGATACTGTCTAGGATCAGCTTGGATTAGTGACATATTCAGCTCCTACAAAATTCAATAGTAGCTGAAGATCGACTTAATGCGACAGAACCGAAATATTACCTCAAATAATTAAGGTTCGGTTACTAAGTCTGTAAAACAAACCCATTGCAGAATAGTGTTTAACTATCACTGATTTTTGTTGCTTAATACAGATTTTAACAGTGGTTACTTTTTTGGTTACTACAATGTAGAATATCACAAAAATATTTATAAAAAACATATATATAAATATTTATGTGATGCGTAATATACGCATCACATAATAATGCTTATTTTTGATATAATTAAGATAATGGGAATCATTATGCTGGTTTATAAAAATTTATGAGTCTTACGGAAACACAAGTACGAAAGTCATATCCAAAAGAAAAAATTTACTTTTTAGCTGATGATGATGGTTTAAGCTTAAAAGTCGATCCTAGTGGAAAAAAGTCTTGGAGTTATCGATATTCAGTTGCAGAAACGGGTAAAAGACCACGAGTCACTCTAGGTACATATCCTGAGATGAATCTCAAAGAGGCTAGAGTGGCCAGAGACTCCTATAAGGCAACTAAATTTTCTACACAAAATTTAGTTCAGGAGAAAATTCAAACTTTTAAAGTTGTTTGTGAAGAATGGTTAGAGTTTAAAACAAATAATTCATTTAAAGATCAACCACGTGGTGGTGTAATCCAATTGGCGAATACATGTTTAATAAATGACATTTATCCCGTTATTGGTGATATAGATTTTAGTAAAATTAAAAGAACTGATTTAGTTAAGGTCATTAAGCAGATTGAAAATAGGGGAGTTAAGGAACCTGTAAAAAAAGCGTATAGCTATTTAAATCAAATCTATGATTTTGCAGTTGCAATGGGATACTGTGATTATAATCAAGCTTATGGTCTCAATAAAATATTATTGAAAGGGAAATTAAAGAAAAATTATCCTTATTTAAAAGATGTAGAAATTTCTAATTTTATTCTTAGAATAACTCAACTAAATACAGATCCGATTATAAAAAAAGCAATCCTATTTAAATTATATACTGGAGTCAGGGGGGCAGAGTTATTGTCTGCAGAACCTCATCATTTTGATTTTGACAACAAAATTTGGAAAATACCTGCTTTACATATCAAGCAATATCGTCGAAAAGTGATAGCAGGTTATGATATTCCAGATTTTTTAGTCCCGTTATCATCGCAAGCGGTGAGCATTGTTAGATCTGCACTAGAGTGGTCACAAGGCGATCGTTATGTTTTTGCCAGCCCAAAAATTAAAGACAAGCCATTGCATTTTAACACAATAAATTCAGCCATTCGTAAGATGGGATATAAAACAAATGAGCTATCCTCACACGGTTTAAGATCAACATTCAGTACTATTTTAAATGATTCTGGCTTATTTCAAGATAGTTGGATTGAGGCTCAGCTTTCACATGTAGATAAGAATAAAACACGTGCTAGTTATAACCATGCAGATTATATTCAACAAAGAGCTGATATGATGCAGTGGTGGGGTGACTATTTAGAAAATAAATCAAAATCTAGTTTATAGGTAATTTAAATTAAACTATTTTGATTTAATAATAAATTTTAAACCAAATGCATTTAACAACTTATTTATAGAATCTAAGGTTGGATTACTATCAGGTTGCTCCATTTTCTGTAAAGTCTGTGGTGCTATTTTAGTAATTTTACTCATTTCATTTAATGTTAAATGTAGTTCTTTTCTAATGTATGATGCAATCTGGTAAATTTGCCACTCAGGATTGTTATTTATATTTTCTAAGACTTGTAAGCGTTTATTCATTTGCTCGATTGCCGTCATAGGCTTATAACGTTTATCCATTAGAAAACTCCTGAATCTGTTGGCATATATTCAATATACGATAATGACTATTTTGTAGAATCTCATAATCTATATTTATTTTTTTCATTTCATCGAGCAAATTTTCATACAGTGGCAATTGTTGAATCATTGAATGTTTAATTTCAGTTGAATCTATTCCTGTACATTCTTCTATTTGCGTTATGACAGATCCCCATATAGGCATTCCTCCATGGTCATCTTTTTCCCAACGTGTAGTACGTGCAATTCCGTCAGGATGAAGCCACATTGGTGCAAAATCGAAGAGGGGTGTTAATTGAATTGTGCCGTCATTTAAACGTTGAATTGCGGTATTACGGGTATGATTGTCTTTATTTCCTAATGCAACATTAGCGATATCTCGTTTCAAATATTCAAAAATTTCAGCTTTTGGTGATGAGCAACATTCCATGATCAATGTACAGATTTGATTATGTGTCATTTTAACGCCGAAGCCAGCTTTACCACCTAAAGAGGCTAGGCTTTCTTGTGCAATTCTTTCGACTTTACCATTGATAATTTGGCGATCAAAACGTGGAATAAATAGCGTTCTCTGGTGAAGCTCCAAGTCCTTGAACACTCTTAGACCTAAATACCGAGCTATTTTCATGTAAATTGCTTCATGTAACAGTATTTTTTCCAATTTTTGATCATTTCCACGACTAAATTTAACTAGCCAATGCTTTGCCGCTAGTTCATCTGGAAGACTGTGATCTAAATAAAACAGACCATCATATCCTTGTGTTAGTAATAGTTTAGGCCATTCACCTTGAACACCTGAAGAACCAGCAACAAATAAGCCATATGATGCAAGTGACTCAATGAAATCTTCTTTCCTTTCAATTATTTCGCTTAGGCTAAATCCACGAGGTTTCACTGTCGGAAAATGATCTTGAAGCCAGTCATAAGCTTCTTTAATTCGCAGATTACCAATAGGATTACCTGCCCCAGATTTCAGTAGGGGCCAATCAGCTTGTTCTTCTGCATTAATTGAAAAACCCAGCTGATTTAAAAGCTCCTTTCGCCCATAGCCTTGAGGTAGCAAGTCCATGAGAAATGCTGGCCATTGGTTTTCTAAGTTGTTTTGTACATTGACTGGAAATTGGAATGATAGAGCATAACCATCTCTTAAATCCATATGTTCAATAGCATATTCAAATAAGTATGAAGTTCGTGTAGATGCTCTCCAGCCCTGCTCTTGATTAGTAGTTAATTCAACGATAGCGCAATCTTGCCATTCGTTATTTTGAAAAATTTGAAGTGTGCAATATTGATTCATATATGTATTAAAATAAAAGATTAGTTTCTATTTTGGCTATATTTATTTATTATAGTAAATATTTATTGAATTTTCAAAATATGATCTTGAATTCTTTAAGTTGGCTATAAGCAATCATATTAAGGGAGCTGTAAAATTTTTCTTATCTTTTCATGGCTTTGTTGTATAAATATTTAAAAGCTGAGTTTTCCCTAAGCCATTCAGATTTAAGTGGCACCTTGGATGTAAGTTCTACCTAATTCCGTTAATCTATTCAGACCGAGATTGCTTCGATAATGCTCCAATTGAAAGTTTCTGGGGAATATTAAAGAACGAACTTGTACATCATCGGAACGGCTGTGTTGCACAAATATTTAAAAATTACAATCTACCATACCTACTTATATTTAAGTGACAACTTGGGTATGAGGGCGACCTAATTCTGTGAATTTATTTAAGACATCTACGCGTGCATGAATCTCATTCACTTGACTATCAAAATGTATTAACCTCCAATTAAAACGGACACTCAATGCTAGCTTATCTTGCTTCTTTCCAATAATTTAATCTCTGTTGCACTTCATTTGAGAATCTAAGTGATTAATTAATAGTTCATAGTCATTTTTAGAAAGTTTACCAATGTAAGTTAATTTTGTTTTATCAATTGGCAACTGATATGTCTGTACGGTATCAATCCATGATTTTTTACTTAGTCCAACCGATTTCCAATCTGTAATTTCAATATATTTACTTTTAATAAAGTCAGATTTGTTGTCATATTGACTGCTTAAACGGAATACGATGTAATCTTTTTTTGTTTGTCGAATAAATAAAACAGGACGGGTTTTACCATCTGCTATGTCTGTAAAACCAACGTAAGCCCAATACAAGTCCTTTGCCATTAGTATCCACCATCATCATTTAAAAACTCTTGAGCAGATTTTGTATCGGATACTTTTACACTCGGGATATTATGGCTCAGGGCTATGAGTTGTGCTGTATTAAAATCATCATCACTTATTTGATTACTCACAGGAATTCGACCTGTTTTAGCAATTTCAGCCATAACCATACTAAAAACAGATGCAGGGGTTAGCCCAACTTTTTTGATTATGTACTCTGCTGATTCTGAGATTGCCTCATCCACAGTATATTGAACTCTTTTTTTAATTAGCTTAGACATTTAACACCTCTTGATCTTTCTAATGCCATTTTACGGCATAAAGTGACACCAAACAAGTAAATAGTAAGTGTCCATTCTTCTTTAAATTGGACACTTTAATAAACGTATTCATTAATTTTGCAGTGTTCCTCAGTTGGTAATGTGAATACCATGCCACTCACCAACGAGCTAATACGATTACTTTCAGCTTTACGTTGCTTGGTATTCACCGACAGGGCATAAATGATCATTGTGTCCCGATACATTTTTTCAGGCTCAACTTTATAGTCAATTTCCGCAGCACAAACCATTTTTCTACTAACTTCGTGTGACGCTCTACGATAGACTTCACGATCATCACTAGCCAAAGTCAGCTTTCTTCGTAATTCTTGTGCATACTGCATATATACGCTAACAAATTCAGGGTGATTCCCATATTTGAGCTTTATGTATCCCTCAATATCATCACGCACACCATTACTATTTGCATCAATCCCACCAATGTTTTTTTGTTTTATCTTCATTTTTTAGGAATTTTGATGTTCTCACTTCTTTTAGTGAATTCTGAATACTTAGATTAAGAAGCGAGGAACAGGCCATCAAAAGTATACTTAAGCAACTCAATGCAATAACCGCTTTTTTCATAGGAATCATTTTACTTTTTTCGTTTAAATTTCGTTTTAGATGTAAAGAGTGTCCAATTAAAATGAGAGTTATAAAGCCAATGGTATTCCTTTTTTTTTGCTGGCTAAACGAAAACGCATACAAAGATTTGCTACGGTGGCTGCATGTTCTTTGCTATCAAGCAATTCAATACATCTAGTATTGAAAATGGCCCATTTCAGGGCATTAGCTTGATATGCTGAAGGCGTATTAATGACTGCAATAAGATAATGAACAAGAGGATATTCACTGATTGATTTGTCTGCAAGTTTTTGAGTTATAATATTGTTAAGTTCAATAATTTCAGTAGGTTTAATTAAGTCATTGAGTTTGATTAAATTTTGAAAACTTTCTAGCTTTGCTTCTGCTAGTGTTTGATAGAATTCTCGAAACGGCTCAAGCTTTAATTCTTGAGTATCTTCTAAGTAACTATATCCGTTCATGATGATATTCCAGCCAGAATTTTTTCTAATGAAAGTGGACCAGCATAATTTGAAATAGAACTTACTGGACTTTTGGATTTAGATAACCCTGATAATTCTCGTAGATGATTGATAGTTAAAACTTCCTGACCGAAAACTTCCTGAAGATGTGCGACTAAGTATTGTTCATTTAGCCAATATGCGATGATATCTAAGCCATGAATTGAGTGATGTAATCCGGAACACAGTAAGGCCCTAACTTCGCTTAAAGCCTGGATGGTGAATTGGTAGGAATTATTTTTCTCATAAGCTCTGAACTTAAATTCATTTTTATTCTTATTGTAAAAATAAGCATAGATCCAGCTGAAATGACTACTAAAAAATAGTGATCAGGTGTTTTAGTGGTAAGGAGCGGGATTTCGATATTCTGTTTAAAAGTTAAATTCAAGTGATAGCTTAGCTGTTTATCACTCAGTTGGAAAAATAAAGCTTTCCAGATTTGGTACGCATGCATACATTTTGGATAACACATTAATTTTAAGTTTTTTGAAGATACACGATGACTTTCAATAGCTTTTTTTTATAGACAATATGCTGATGTCTCCCCATATTTATGCCAAGTGGCTTAAAAATAAACTATAATATTCACGTACTTTTTATAGGGGAGTCAAGGGCTATGCACCCTATATTGTGTTATTAAATTGTAAATTTCACTATATATAGTGTTTTTAATCTTTTTAGCGGTAATTAAAAACCCTATTGAATTATGTTTTTAGTAAATATTTAGAATGTTTAAGTTGGATTTACAAGGAATTGCATATGGAGATCAAAGAATTGAAAAAGGTAGAAGTCATTACTGATGTTTTATGTGATGTATGCAACCAATCAACGAAACTAGAGTTTGGAACTTTATCGGCGCATTGGGGCTATGGTTCCAAGCATGACGGGGAAAGATATGAATTGCAGTTATGTGAGAAATGTTTCTTTTATGCCTTAGCGACATTAAGAAAAGAGCGAGCAGATGAGTTTATGTTTGATGAAAACTTTGACCCTTCAACCCTAGATGGGTTTGGGGTGAAGTGAACCTATCATCGCGACAGGTTCTAAGAATCCAGAAAATAATGATTCAGATCCACGCCAGCAACTTCATTTTTAATGGCGAGTAAGGGATTCAGGAAAAATATTTTTCTTTGCTTCGAGGTCACTAATTTCGGAAAAGGCTTGAATACCGCCTGCGGCTTTAATTCCATCTAAAGCGACAGATAGAGCTTCCTGGTCTGACGGGAATGTTTCATCCCATACCGTAGAAGTACCATTTTGGTTTACCACTTCCAATGTCCATTTACTATCAGGTAATCGATAAATGAGAATTTCAACTTGCTCATTATCCTGTTGTAAAACTTGAGATAAGGGAGAGTCGATTAAATCATTTTCATCATAATCCAGAGTATTGTCATTATCAGACATCAGCGGCAGCCTTTATTGTATTTAACATCCGTCCATAGTAATGAATGAATTAAATTTTGCCTAGCAGTGGATATTATGGAGTACAAAGAATGGCTAAATTTAAAAAATAATTGCCCCGACAATAAAACAAAATAATCCAAAAATCACCCAAATCCAGACATTCGATTTGGGTTGCTCGGTATGTGATGTATAGAGTGGTTGTTGTTCTTGAGTAGGATTCTCTTGGTTGCCAGCTCTGTTCTTATAGGGGTGGTGCTTGGAATAGGATAGGCCTGTGCCTGGAATACCAACGCTGGTTCGGGTGCCTTTTTTGCCAATATTTAAAGAAGCACCAGGTTTGCCAATGCTTGCACTGCTGATGCCTTTATGCGTCAGATTGATTTTTAATCCAGGTAATATTTTAATACTCTTGCGAAATCTGAAGCCCATATTTTTTCCATTTACAAGACCAGTTTGGTTTCTATCTCAGTTGTCCGGATACAGTGAAATAAGAGTTTGATTCATTCATAGGACTGATCATTTGACTTATCTAGTGAAATATCAGTATGTTCTTTGACATAAGATATTGGCTTTTAGACAATGAATCAAACATCAAATTATTACAATCAACATGCTCAAGCATTTTTTGAAAATACCTATCAGGTTGAAATGGAAAGTCTATACGCACCATTTCTAAGATATTTGCCGGAACAGGCATTGATCCTGGATTTGGGCTGTGGCTCGGGGCGGGAAACTTTGGCATTTAAGAAAAAAGGTTATCAAGTTGAGGCAATTGATTATTCTGCCGAGCTGGTTGAAAAGGCGAGAGAGCTGACAGGCATCGAGGTACGTCAGCAAAGTTTTTATGAGCTGAATGAAGTAGCTAAGTATGATGGGATTTGGGCTTGTGCTTCTCTTTTGCACTGTGAAAGAGATCGCCTGACTGAAGTGCTGGTGCGCATACTTAAAGCATTAAAGCCAAATGGTGTGTGTTATATGTCTTTTAAATATGGAAATACAGATCGTGAGAAAGAGGGGCGTAGCTTTACTGATCTAAATGAGCAGCAAGCTCATGACTTACTCAAACAAATCGACCAGGCTTTACTTTTACAGCAATGGATTACAGTAGATAAACGTCCAGAACGTACAGAAGAGTGGTTGAATATCCTGATTAGAAAAATGCAGGCTTAGCCATGTTGTTTAGTACAGCTGAAATACCAACACCTCAAGAACAGCTGAAATTCTTGAAGTATATTCAGCAGATATTGCAGTCAGGGACTTTTACTTCGACATATAAGTTTGCTTTGTTGATAAGTATCACGCGTCTGGCTATTGAACAGGGTCAAGATACCGGTGCTGTGTTGCATTTGGAATATCAGGATATCGCTGAAAAGTTTATTGACCTGTACTGGAAACAGTCACTACCATTTCAGTTTAACCCGTATGAGCCTTTTACCATTCATCAAAGCACTGGTACGCAGGCAAAGATCATCAGTGAAATTCAGAATGCACAGCAACAATTCAAGACCTTGGCCGCGTTGAGAAAGGATGTACTTTACTGGAACAGGCTGAAGCGAACAGTTGCGACAACGGTAAAGCAAATGCGGTGGTATATTTGCAGAATCTGAATGGTCAAACGGTAGAATTTCTCTATTGCCTTGAAGACTCCAAACAGTCCCTCAAGCTTTTACCCAAAGTGATGTATTGTTTGAGACAGTTCAGTGAAATTATTGAAGAATTGTGTCAGAAGCGCTGGATTGATTTTGTCCGACTGAACAAGCAGAACTTAGTTGTATTAGATGGGTTACCTGACCTGAATGAATTCATGTTTGCACCGAGTCGTAACCAACTCGGACGGGTCGCAGACTTTCTGATTGATTTGCAAGAATGCCAGTGTTTTTATTGCGGTAAAAGCCTAAAAAAAACCAAATATGCAGTGGATCATTTTATTCCATGGTCTTTATATCCTGCCGATACCGGACATAACTTTGTGTTGGCAGATGAAAAATGCAACTCACAAAAAAGTAATTATTTGGCATCAGAAAAATTCCTGCAGCAGTGGCAGGAGCGTAATCATCTGCATGATCAATCCATTATTCGAGAGATTTCTCAATTAGGTTTTCTAACTGATCTGCAACGTTCGTATCGGGTTGCCGACTGGGCGTATAAGCAGGCAATAGAGAATGAGTATTTAGTTTGGTTAGGGGGGAAGAGAAGAAGATATTTGCCCCAGTGTATTAAGTTTTAAAAATATTTTTAGCTATATGAATCACACAAATTCTTGAAAAAGACTGCGTCAATATGTGACGTTAATTTCCTGAAATTTCTTTAAATAATTATTGGAAAAGGATATTTTAAGGACAACTCTTCTTCATAATTGATGATAAGAATGGAACAGCTTAATCCATCAGATCTAAAAGCAATATTACATTCGAAACGTGCCAATTTGTACTATCTTGAACATTGCCGTGTGATGCAGAAAGATGGTCGAGTTCTTTATCTGACCGAGGCTAAAAACGAAAATCAGTACTGGAATATTCCGATTGCCAATACTACAGTGATTCTATTGGGTACAGGCACATCAATTACTCAAGCAGCAATGCGCATGCTCGCAAGTGCAGGTGTTCTGGTTGGTTTTGCAGGTGGAGGTGGCACGCCTTTGTTTATGGGCTGTGAAATTGAATGGATGACACCACAAAGTGAATACCGTCCAACTGAGTATATGCAAGGTTGGATGCAATTTTGGTTTGATGAAGCCAAAGCACAAGCTTGCAGAAATCATGGTGTAGACGAGTAAGCATTATGATTGTGACCTTTATTAGCCAATGTGAAATGAAAGCCATTCCACGCACCCGACGTGTATTGGATGCGTTTGCAGATCGGATTGGGGATAACACGTGGCAAACGGTAATTACCGAAGAAGGCCTAATAGCAGTAAAGAAGTTACTCCGTAAGACTGTGACTAAAAGTACAGCGGTCAGTTGTCATTGGATACGGGGCAGACGTCGTAGTGAATTGCTGTGGATTGTAGGGAATCGGAATAGGTTTAATAACATTGGGGTCGTGCCAGTAAATAGCACGCAAAAAGATGTATTTATGGATGTAGTTACAATGAAAGCAAAACAAGATGAATTTTATGCCAATACCCATTTACAACCGCTCGCAGAACATAGTTTTGCAATTGGTTATTTGGCACAGCAACTATTTAAAAAAGTTGTAGATAACGATGAATATAACGATTTATCTAAAGTTGCATTTTTAGCAGGTTGTCTGCATGATTTAGGGAAAATTGATATCAATTTTCAAGATTGGTTAAGAAATCCTAAAAATAAAGATTATGAAGCTGAAGATGGGCAGCATATTGATACTGTGAAAAATAAAAAGCATTACTTAGAAGATAACCCATCACATAATGAGCTTTCTTTATTGATTTTTCATTTTTTTGATTCGATTTCACACAAAAAAATGAATACTACAAATAAGAATATACTCAAACATACTATCTATTGGCATCATGCTAAATTTTATAGAAAAGATGATAAATTCACAGATGTTAAGAGCATTTATAGTATCTATAAATCGTCTTTAGATGATGAAAGATTTTATCAATTCTTTCAAAGTGCTTTAACTGTATTAAAAAGAATAAATCAGATTTCTCAAAATTATGATAAGGATAATATTAATATATTTGATTTACTACCATGGTCTGTAGATGATCAAGAACTACATTCAGATTTTTTAGCTAAACAGCATAATTTACCAAAATTTAAAGCATACGATATAAATGAAGCAAAACCTGAAGAAATTCGTTCAGCCATAACTATTTCAGCTGAAATGAACATTCTAAGAGCTTGTGTAATCAGTGCTGATAGAATTATATCTAATAAAGAAAAAGTATCTGCTCAAAATTTATTAGAATATATTGCTGAAAAACGTTTAGATGAATTGTTACAAGAACAAGAAATATTATCGAATCTTACTGAGCATCTAGCACAAGTAAAAAGCAAGTTTCCAAGTAGTGAGCGATCTATTCAACAAGACCAAGTTGCACAGAAATTGGCAGATGTGCGTGATATTGCAGTTCTAGCAGGTCCAGCAGGTTGTGGTAAAACCAAAATTGCATTGGAGTGGGCAAAATTAAAAGATGCAAAAAAAATTATTTGGATATGTCCTAGAGTTCAGGTATGTCAGGGAATTTTTCAAGAATTAACAGAGACCTATTTACCAGATGCAAAAGTGGAAATTTTGACAGGTGAGTTCAAATATCTCAGTGAAAAAGGGCAGTTAATCAAAGAACCTTTAGCATTTTCAGGTGATGTAGTGGTAACTACAATTGATCAAATTTTAGGGTCAATCGTAACGCATAACAATGTAAATACATTGATTCCTTTCATGCAGGCACATGTTATTTTTGATGAATATCATGAATATATAGGGATGGAAATTTTTAATCTATTATTCGCAGAACTCATTAAAAACAAAAGAATGCAAAAAATTGAGAACAGAACAGCATTATTAGTTTCAGCAACCCCTCATTACCATTATTTAGATGAGGTCCTAGGTTTTGAAATAGAGGAAAAATTTAATAAAAATCAATTGATTAATATGGATTCTTTTAATGATCGTGATTACCAAATTAAATTTATTGACTATAACGAAAAAATAGTAGATGGGAATCCATTTTATAAAAATTATAAAAACCAAACATTTATCATTTCTAATACAGCTACAACAGCACAGTTAGGATTTATTTATCAAAAGGAACATGAGAATAGCGTACTATTTCATGCAAAGTTTAAACGCAGTGATAAAAAACATTGGTTTAATGAAGTATATGAATCATTTAAGAAAGATGGTACACAGAAGTTTGAGGTCTTACGTAGTGGGCCAATTGTTCAAGCATCATTAAATATCACAAGCAAACATATGCTGACAGAGATGACATCGCCTGAAAACATGTTACAAAGAATGGGAAGGTTGGATCGATTTGGAAATAGTAAAACAGTCAATGTATTACAAGTAGCGATTACTGAAAATATCAAAAGAGGTAAACAAGTAGGCTCAGGGAGATTTTTAAATAATTTAAATTGCTTACAAACAACAAAAGCATGGTATGAATTTTTGGTAGATCAATTAAATGAAAAAGTATTTAGATTATCGGAAGTTTATAAGTTATATAAAGATTTTTACTCTTATCAGAAGAATAAAGGATTTAAATCTGAAGTTAAACAAGATATGGATCAGGCTTTAAAGGAAAGTATTAAATTTTTAAACAGTAAAGTGACGC
The DNA here is from genome assembly GCF_056779975.1 of Acinetobacter sp. ANC_7511. NCBI lineage: Bacteria > Pseudomonadati > Pseudomonadota > Gammaproteobacteria > Moraxellales > Moraxellaceae > Acinetobacter > Acinetobacter sp. ANC_7511. The sequence goes on along the minus strand of NZ_JBWYIY010000016.1, from coordinate 7,677 downwards.
AACCAATAAAAATTTTGAAAAGTAAAAGTAATGACACTAAAAAAACGAAAATTAGTAAAAATTCATTACGTGGGGATAGCCGTTTTGTACAGTTAGCTAAGTTAAACCTAAACGATTATGCCAAGCCTGTATTTGAAAATGAATATGCGTATCAGCCACCTTTAGATGATATAACTGAATACGATAATCTAACTGAGTCACTAAATATAATACAAGGGAAATCAAAAAATGGAAGTCGTAAAAGTGATAAAGACTTAGTTGCACATATGTTTAAAAAACATCATAAAATCATGGGTGAGAAAAAAGCCTTTAGTGATGATGTAATTATTAACTTAGCTAGAGATCCTGATTTTCCTATCTATCTAAGTTATATACCTGAGCATTTAGATAAAGTAGGTGTAAATTCTGCACGTCATACTCACTCAATTTATTACGCTGTATGTGATCAGCAACCGATAGGTTCACTTTCATTGGAAACAATTAATTTTTTAACAAAGCAAAAGGAAGTTAAATAAAATGGTAAAAATACAAGGTATTAAAAGCGTTGATTTTAAAATCAAAGCAAAAGGGTTTGGGGTTGTTAATTGGAATGGTTCAACTGAACTAGAGATAATTGTTGATGGTAAAACGGAAAAAGTAACTAATCATTCAATGCCAAAACTTAGAGGTTATTCTAATATTCGTGGTTATTGGGAAGATGGAAATCCAAAGTTTAAGCGTCCTGAAGATGTAAATTTTGAAAAAACAGAATTATATATTAGTACAAATTGTTTACGTCATCATTTATTCAGAGATGAATATGTTGATTTACAAAGCCCCGAACTTCTAGAAAATATGGATAAATTATTATGTTCCATTACAGGGTTAATTAGAGGCTATGTTATTACTTCAACAGAGCATAAACGTACAAGCCCGTTGTTAATTGAAGATTTTATCGAGCAGACTCATAATGGGAATTATGAGCAGTTAGGAAACTCCGGTAACAAAGAAAAAAAGAAAACTAAATCAGGTGAAAAAAAAAGTACATCAATGTTTTCTAAAACTACTTTTGGAGATACCGAATATATTGGCTATGCGAGTTTAAGTATTGAGCAATTACAATTTATTTCTTTAACTGAAAAGCATGGGCGAAAAGCTTTACAAATTGATAATGATAAAGATGGAGAAAAATTAGCTAAGCAATTAGTCGAGTTTATTAAATCAATTGATGATAGACCTAATATTGAAGCCGTTTACCATAAAAATTATGTTCGTAATGGTTCTATTTTTAATAGCGGGGAGGCTGGAATTTTACTTAATGATGAAGCTTTAGATGTATTAGTTGATGCATTTACAGAGATATTAACAAATTTTAGTTTCCGCCAAGCAAAAGGCTATATGTATGTAGAGGGTATTGAAGTTGATTATAATAATGGACAAAAAGCTATGGATATGATGAGAATTAAACATTCTCCAAGCAAAGTTAATCCTTCTAAAAATGAAAAGTATGCTCAATATTTTAGACAGGTGTGATTCTTATGATGCAAATTCAAATTGTCTATGAATCTTCTTGGCGGAATTCTTTTTTAACAGGAAGAGATGATTTACCTATTGGAAAGAATAATATTCGTGAATTTAAGGCAACATCAAAAGCTAAAGAATATGATGAGCGAGAAATTTCTTTTTCTACTGTCATGGGGATTCTTTCTCGCTTGATTGGTGATCAGCGTAAGCTTTATCAAGCTCGTGCTGAACAATATGATGACCCTTATTACTTTAAGGATATTGAAGATAAAATTTCATTTAATGATAAATATGAAATTACATATGAAACTAATTTTGTAGTTAATAAATCAGCTAAGAAAATTGGTCAAAGTAGTTTTTTAGGTGTTCCTTCAAATGAGGTGGCATTGTTTTTTAGTCCATATGCACAAAATTTATGGCAAGGATTTAATTTTGATTTAAATTCACTTATTGAAAAGATTTTAAATAATGATTTTATTTTCGATAAAGATTTAGGAGTAGCCTCTCCAAAGTATATTTTACAAAGATTAAATATTATTGCTCAAATGGAATCTTATGAATTTGTTAGTTCTAGGAAAGATAAATTAGAAAAAGAAATTGTAAAGCATGAAAAAAATTATTTAGATAAAATTAATGCTGGTAAAAACCCAACGGCTAAGGAGCTTGCTAAATTAGATGCCTTACAGTCTGAATTATCAAATCTTAATGATATACAGGTTATTGAACTAGATAAGAAAATTACTCAAGTAATTGAAAAATTAAACTCTTATTTTCCAAATGCCGAATATATTGATAGGGGGGTAGTTTACCCGATTAAACTGTATGCAGGTTGTTTATATTTGTTTTTAAAAAAATTGGAAGAGCTTGGTATAGATACTTCAAAATTTTTGACTAAAAAACAAAATATTACAGGATTTCATCCATCAGGGTTTAATGGTATTCGTGACTTTATGAATCCTTTAACTGGTGGTAAAAAAAAGACACTTGGTACCCCGACTAAAGTAACTAAAGCAAGTGGCATCTTGGAAATCAATCTAGACATATCTAGAGAAAGAGCAGAAGAGTTGGAGCAAATGATTCATGATGCAGGTGTGTCTTCTTTTTATTTAGGTAAAAAGGGATTGGCTTATGTTGCTAATATTCGGTAAGTGAAATATGAACTATTACATTGAAGTGACATTAATGGAAAATGAAAAGTTTTCCCCTTATGAGTTATGGTCACAGCTTTACCCTCAATTACATCTTGCTTTGGTTGAAGTTAAAAATCCCGACAATAAAGTAAACATTGGATTTTCATTTCCTCAATATCGCTTTCATCAAGATAAAGGGATAGGATTTATTGGTACAAAGTTACGTTTGTTTGCTGAGTCTGAAGCCGATTTCAAAAAATTGGATATTCGAAAATGGATGCAGTATAAAGACTTAGACTTAAATGATTATGTACATATCACCTCTATTCGTGAAGTACCTAGCGATATTAAGGGCTATTCCATTTACAAGCGCAAACAAGTGAAAACCAATGCACAGCGTTTGGCACGTCACCGTGTAAAGCGTGGTGATATTGGCTTTGATGAAGCATTAGCAAGATATAGTAATGTGGTGACCACAACCAATTTACCGTATATCGAAATGAAAAGTTTAAGTACGTCTGAACAGCAAAGTGAAAAACGATTTAAATTGTTTATTGAAAAGCAACCTGCGACAAAATCTGATACTCAGGTTTTTAGTACTTATGGATTAAGTTCGGAATCATCTGTACCCGAATTTTAACCCAATATTTTTTGACTCTTTAACAGTTTAATAAAATCAATAGCTTATAATAGTGGTTTAAAACTTGGGTCTTTTAGGGGATTTAAGCGTTAAATCACTGTTATAGCTTTATTTTTTGCGTTAAAGTCATTGTTCACTGCCATGTAGGCAGCTTAGAAAACCCTTTCAACCCTTCAGCATCAACTTCCGCAGTTCACTGCCATGTAGGCAGCTTAGAAACCTGAATTTCTGAGCAACATGCAGGGCAAGCAGTTCACTGCCATGTAGGCAGCTTAGAAACTATAGACGGAAAAGACCTGTAATACAAAAACCGTTCACTGCCATGTAGGCAGCTTAGAAATATTAAATGATGCCATATTCACTAAAACATCATGTTCACTGCCATGTAGGCAGCTTAGAAAATTAATACAATTGACCTTTCTCCAAAGCAAGCGTTCACTGCCATGTAGGCAGCTTAGAAAACAAGAACTTAATCCCCCAGCACTGTTAGAAAGTTCACTGCCATGTAGGCAGCTTAGAAATATTAACTGTGGAGGCACACCAAACGCTCTACGTTCACTGCCATGTAGGCAGCTTAGAAAAAAGGGCGCTTATCTAGTTGAACAAATTTTTCGTTCACTGCCATGTAGGCAGCTTAGAAAATATTCAATAGTATAAAAGGCAAGATATTAAGGTTCACTGCCATGTAGGCAGCTTAGAAAATTCGCAAAATAATTCGTCATATGTTCTTTGAGTTCACTGCCATGTAGGCAGCTTAGAAATTCTGTATCTGGTGGACAGTACTTCGATACTGGTTCACTGCCATGTAGGCAGCTTAGAAATTTCAACCTCTCCAGTTGTTGCATCATGAAGGGTTCACTGCCATGTAGGCAGCTTAGAAAAATCATGAATACTAGCTGATGTATTTAAATGAGTTCACTGCCATGTAGGCAGCTTAGAAAATCTAGTAATATAAAAAATGGTGGGAACGGTGGTTCACTGCCATGTAGGCAGCTTAGAAATTAAGGGATTTTAGCTTGGCGCTTTCACTAGGGTTCACTGCCATGTAGGCAGCTTAGAAACTTGGATAAAACCGCGCGTTCCCATGCGAAATGTTCACTGCCATGTAGGCAGCTTAGAAAATATAGCTTGGAGACTGATTTAATTCCCAAAGGTTCACTGCCATGTAGGCAGCTTAGAAATTTGTCACCCTTTGGACCAGGAGGGCCTTGAAGTTCACTGCCATGTAGGCAGCTTAGAAATAAATGATAAAATTAAAAAAGGTGAATTTTACGTTCACTGCCATGTAGGCAGCTTAGAAAAAATAAGCCAAAAAGCTACTTTGCTGGTAATAGTTCACTGCCATGTAGGCAGCTTAGAAAATCTAGAGCACGCTCTAACCTTCATAAAAGATGTTCACTGCCATGTAGGCAGCTTAGAAATTAATGTTGATTTATCACTGGGTGTATTCACCGTTCACTGCCATGTAGGCAGCTTAGAAATTCTAGGAATTACGGCAAGTATCGCAAGCTATGTTCACTGCCATGTAGGCAGCTTAGAAAGTTTAGAAGCCATTCCATCTGTAGGTCTTGGTGTTCACTGCCATGTAGGCAGCTTAGAAATCATTAAAGATGCATTAGGTTGTTGGCTCAAAGTTCACTGCCATGTAGGCAGCTTAGAAACTAAAAATTATTCCGTCATGTGCCAAGTTAGCGTTCACTGCCATGTAGGCAGCTTAGAAATAGAAGAATATCAATGCCGAATATTACTAAAGGTTCACTGCCATGTAGGCAGCTTAGAAATTTGATGTATTCCACATCGTTGAATAATGCTGGTTCACTGCCATGTAGGCAGCTTAGAAAATGATGGTTTAATATCAGCTTCATGCCCTCAAGTTCACTGCCATGTAGGCAGCTTAGAAAAAAGAATAAAAAATTCGGGAGGTGAAATCATAGTTCACTGCCATGTAGGCAGCTTAGAAAATTTTACCAAGACTGTATAAAATCAACTGATCGTTCACTGCCATGTAGGCAGCTTAGAAAGTTTACAGGTGAATCGCAAGTTCGTTTAGCCAGTTCACTGCCATGTAGGCAGCTTAGAAAAAAAAGAGAATCTTAATCCCTGTATCAGATCAGTTCACTGCCATGTAGGCAGCTTAGAAATTTAACTTTGATGACACACCCTCAGAACCAAAGTTCACTGCCATGTAGGCAGCTTAGAAATTTGTTATCGTAGCTGATCAGCTTTGCTTCTGGTTCACTGCCATGTAGGCAGCTTAGAAAAAAAACCACGCATGTCGCTACTCCCGAAAGGTGTTCACTGCCGAATAGGCAGCTTAGAAGTATTATTTTCAGTTATACTTATGCAAGTGAGATATTCTGTAAGTAATTCTTGTAATAAATGCCAATTATCTCGGCAAGATAATTGGCTTAACTGAGAGTTAAGCTTGTCCTATTCTTCGTTGATCATCCCAATAGCACGGTATTATAATCAGATTGTTTTCATGTAACCGTGACCATAATCTTACACCTAAATCCCGCTGCATATTTTGGACTGTGAAATTGGAAATCAGAAGGGTAGATTTCATGTTGTCATAACGACTATACAACACCTTCTGTACCATCTCCAGACGTTTTTCATGCCGGTCATGCAGACCATATTCATCAATCACTAATAAATCAAAACTGGAGAAATGGTCGATGACTTCCTTTTCAGAGCGTGAAGCATCTGACCAGGTGTCCATCATTTTTTGAGCAATTTCTGCACTGGTATAGTAGCGTGCAGATTTTGTACTGTTATGCAGAATGTTGCGAATAATTGATGCACTCAGATGGGTTTTACCTGTACCCGGTGTACCAATCATCAACATGTTCGGATTGTGGCCAGAAATAATCTGCTGTGCAAAAGCCTGACATAGTTTGATGGCATTGTCTTGAGCAGGACATACAACTACAAAATTCTTGAAGCCACGGTCCAGATAGCGTTTATTGAGCCCTGAGTTTTTGATTTTCTGTTGTAGCAATCGCTGTTGCAGTTCATCCTTATAGGCTGCATGTGAGTGATGAACAGTTTCTTTGGCACACAATTTACAGAGCCTGTGACCTGCAATTTCCATCAGGGGTATATGATGGGTAGGACAGAGTATTTCCGTTGATTTTGCGTGAAACTGGAGTGTTTTAAGCATGATATTCATGATCACTCTCCTAAATCCATTTGGAATTTTCTAAAAAATCCTCATTTTTTTCTTCAAAATTTGAAGATGAAGATGAAGGGCATGGTTCAAGCATGACTTGAGTAATACTCGGGCTCTTCTCAGAAGCTGCTTGAGCATTTACTTTTGGTTGCTTACTTGATGCTTGAGCATTACTTGCGGACTTATTCCAGCGTGCTTGAGCTGCATTTTTAGCTTTATCAGATTTCATTTGCTGATTTTGCAATGCCTGGATTTTTAAACTGCTTAAAAAATTTGAATGAATCTGTTTAGACTCGACTTCAAACAATTCCAGGGCCATCAGCGTATTTAACAAAGTTTTAGCCTTGGTGTGCTGCGGTAATTTCGTGATGCTACATACAGTAGCTAGGTCGTGAGGAATGGCACCATTTTTCCAGAAATCCATCATTAACAGCAGTGCTGCACCAATTTGTTCTGCTGTCATTCGTGCAAATTTCGCCTGTAGGTCGCCAATATAGAGTGGCATCCAAATTGAAATATCTTTATGCATATGTTCACCTTTTTATAGGTATAGAGGGACTAAGGTCATTGATTGGATGACCTTCTATGTTTGTTTTATTAGTGAGCGAGACTCATTAACCGGAGACGGGCCTGTTGGGCCAAATCATCATAATGGGCTTGTCCTTCATCCAGCATTCGCTGTAACCAGAGTCTTAACGCCTGATGATCATCGAAGCATTTAATGATTTCCAGTAAAAAGGCCAGATTGTGCAGTCTAGGAATGTGTAACTCATGAATGAGTTCACGGGCAACCTTATCTACTTCAGGGCTGACGACCACGCCTCCAAAGAAAGCTTTACTGTTCATGTGCTAGCTCCTTTGAATTTAGTCTCTCCAGCATGGCTTCAAATGCACTGCCATCACGACGTGTCACATTTGGAATGTAGCGGCTATAGACCCGGAACAACATTTCAGTGGTTGAATGCCCCAATTGGCGTGCGATCCATTCCGGGTTCTCGCCTGCCGACAGCCATAGTGTTGCTGCTGTATGGCGTGTTTGATAAGCACGACGTGGCTTTAGCCATAAAAAGCGTAGCAGGGGATGCCAAACACGCTTGTTTACCAGACGATAATCGAGAGGTCCACCATCACGATTGCAGAAGAACGAATTAAAAAGAGAATCTATGCAACTAGAACTGAAGCAAGATCGGATATCTTTGAATATATTGAGATGTTCTATAATTCAAAACGCA
>NZ_JBWYIY010000015.1:0-97462 GCF_056779975.1 Acinetobacter sp. ANC_7511 | reverse complement strand
TTGTATTTGTATTTGTATTTGTATTTGTATTTGTATTTGTATTTGTATTTGTATTTGTATTTGTATTTGTATTTGTATTTGTATTTGTATTTGTATTAGGAAGCTTTAGCTTCTGACCAATATAAATCAAATTTTTATTTTTTATTCCATTTAGACGCGCTAATTCATCAACACTAAACCCTTTTTTCCTTGCAATTCCACTTAAAGTATCACCTCTCCTTATCGTATACATCTCAATCTCCCAAAATTTCACTTATGTTTTCAATATTAAAATCTGTATATTCTGTTTCATAGACGATCAATTCTAATTCTTCTTCTTTTTCACTGAAAACTCTCTCTGTTTCAAAATTAGAATTAATAACACCCTGAATAAGTATTTCTTGAGTTTTTTTATTGATAATTTTATAACCTGAACCAATTAAGTCACTATGTTCACTTGATAAGGATTTTAAGTTAAATTGTTGACTATAACCCCCATCCAATATCTTAGGTATAAATGGTAACTGAAAATTAACGTTAGCCCCACCCGTAAACAAATGCTGCCCTGCCTTACTCTCAAATTTTCCACCCGTCGTGCTAAATACTCCACTAGCATTAATCTTGAGTTGCGAGCCACCTGCGGTCAATACGATTTCTTTTGGACTGGTAATTTCAATTTTATCTTCGGTTGAAATAAGCTTAATCACCTTACGTGCAATAGCTTCAATCGCATCATCTTGCGCTTGTAATTCAACTTTTCCTTTAGCTGCGAACGCTCGAAATCCTTTCTGTGCAGCAAACAAACTGATCTTGTCTTGAGCATGCCCCACAATATTTTTTTGCGCACTTAAATTAATTGAACCCTGTGCACTCTCCGCAATATCTTGTGATGCTTGAAGAATAATGTCCTCAGGCGTTGTTAATGCAATCCCATTGGGTGAAGCCAAAAGCATGAGTGCCTGTCTAAATAAACGTCCTTGCTCTTGTTTTTTTTGATCAGAACTATTTTCTAATCCTTGAGTATATCCCTCCATAAAACCTGTCAGTGTGCTTAAGGCTTTTACTGGATTAATATCATCTTTTTTGTTTGCACCACCAAAACCAGTGCATAACACCAGTTGATCTTCCACATTCAAGTCAACGCTCGAAATTGCTTTACTCACATCTTGAAGTGCTTGAAATGGGTTATCTTTAATCCCATTTTTAATACTTTCAAATTTCCTCTTTATCGCTTCAGAACCATATTCTTGTACGTTATCAATAAATTCCTTGAGATTATCAACCGCTTCTTGAGCATGCTCAAAGTAACTATTAAACTCATCCACAATTCCAGCAGTATTACCACCTAAAATACCAATATCCTTAATAAAACCACCACAATCTTTCAGTGCATTTAATGGATCCTTCGCTATTCCCTCCTTAAATAAATTCACTGTAGACTGCAAAGCTTGAGCACTACTTTTGATTTCTAATGATTGAATAAATTTAGGTAATCTACTAATTACATTTAATGCATCCGATTGTTGTTTTACTGCAATTTCACTGAGCATTTTCATACTCTGCTCACTCTGACTCAACAATGATTGAGCCTGTGCAGCTTCAAGATGGTCAGCAATTGCTTTTTCTTGTGCATAAGTCGTAATGAGCATTCCTTTCCCTGCACGAACAGCACCATAAGCATCAGTTCTCAGCTCAAATCCTTCTCCACGTCCATCACTTTTCTCCTTATCCTTAGGATGACTCAAATTACCCAGATTCAATTGAGTTGCCGCATGACTACTTTGCAACTGAGTACTAATTTGTCCTGTCGTATCATCAAATCGGAGTTGGTTAAATCCAGAGCCACCAACTTCTGCCGTGCGAATTCCGCTGAGTTTTTTTGTATCAGGTAACTGCCCCTTAACATCAAACTTAGTTTGATGACGTTCAGCCTCATGTAAACGCCCAACAACGAAAGGTCGATCAACATTTCCATCAAAGAAATCAATGACTACAATTTCACCTATACGTGGATGGAATCTTGATCCATAACCCTCCCCAGCCCAAGAAGTTAAAACATCAACCCATGCAGAGTCTGTATCATTATCATTTGACCCTGCACCACCATCATGTTGATGATCATCATTACGTGTAAATACGAAGCGAACCTTAATACGTCCCCACTGATCCACATAGATCGTTTCACCTTCAGGACCAACCACTTTTGCCCGTTGAGGATAAGCAACTGGACGATGTTTCAATGGATCATATTCTGGAACAATAGGTATAGCTCGGCGCACTAAACTCAGTTCTGTAGATAAACGCTCATCTGTTTTTGTCTGTTTCCAACGACTCAAATCAATTAATGTTTCAATTTGATTATTTAAATCTTTAGGTAAATTATTTTGATTAAAAAATTGTTTTCCTAAAATAATAAATTGGCGATCTGCCCCTTGATGTTGATCTATTTCTGGATGACCCATAAATTCAAACCAATACCCAACATTGGCATCTCGAACGCTACTCACCGCAGTAAAGTATTTAGCCTGCAAATCTTGGTATTGATTGAGTTGTGTATTCAGTTTTTGCAGTTGTGAATTGTTTGATAGAGTGGCTTGATCTTCACCTTTTAAATCAGTAATCCAAGCAGGACTCACAGTCCATGCTTGTTCTAGACTTAAGGTTTCATTGTCCAACTGGTCACTATGTTGATGAGCACTGAGTTGATAATCATCTTGATCTTGCGCAAGTATATCGCCCTGCCAACGTTGTACCTGAATTGCTGTAGATTGTATTGAGCGTTGAGCAATAAAGCTGGTAATCGTATCAAAACGTTCTGTTGCATTACTGCGATGGAATCTGAGCGTGCGTCGATCTAAAGGCTCGTACTGACTATTTTCATCTATTAGCCTTAATTTTTGTGATTGAATTTCTTTCGCTGAGAATGGCACGGTTTGATCTGTCTCATCAATCAACCAATTAATACCTTCACTCCGCCATAAGCGTGTTAGAAAATCATAGTCTGATTCGTTGGCTTGCATCACAAATGGACGTATATCATATGATGCTTTTAAACCCGCCGTTGACAGACTCAAAGCGGCACTAAATAACACGCTTTTCGTCTGCCACTCTTTAAAAATAATCTCAGTGATATCAACCACGGATTTGTTCATAAATACACGGCTGTTGCGGCGTTTGTGCCAAAGTGAGGTTGCATCCTCAACGGTCAGCTTATATAAGGTCAACGCTCCATCACTTTGACCTTGGCTCACCCCTGTCACGATCCCAGTAGTCCGAGCTAATTTTCCAAGATCCGTAACTTGATCGACAGCCACCAAACAACCAATGAATTGCTTAAGTTGTAAATGCGCATTCGTCGATAAGCATAATACTTCAGCTTTTAAGCCTTGATTAATAAAGTGTTGACCCTGAATTCGTTGAATGAAAACTTGGCTATCTAATATAGGATTAGAAAATTTAATATGTAACGCGCGCTTTTGCGGGCTAAGACCCAAGCCTTCTATAATTGAATTGATATTATTGAGCATAGAATGATTAAAGCTATTATTATGATTTTTGAAAATTGTAGCGTATTCCGCTCAATCTTGCTTTTAAATATTGTAATTATTCTAAACAAAAAATAGGAACCAACGCATTGATTCCTATTTATTTCCAATCAATTTATATTGAAAATTCAAGTTTTTTTAAAATGGAATTCGCTTATAACGGCGATATTCAGGCTTCCAGAAATTATCTTCAATACTTTTTTCGATCAGCTCATCACTCAATGGCAAGGCAACACCATCCTCAATCGCCGCTTTTGCAACCTTGAACGCTATGATCCGGGAGACTTTCTGCAAATCATTGAGATCAGGAAGTAAGTCGTCGTCAGGGTTTTGCAATTTTGGAGAGCAATCTGCTAATGCCATACTTGATGCCATGAGCATATTGTCTGTAACACGCGTTGCCTGCACAGCAATCACGCCTAAGCCAATCCCTGGGAAAATATAAGAGTTATTACACTGAGAAATATTGTGTAGCTTATCTTGATAATTAACTGGCATAAATGGACTACCTGTCGCAATCAAAGCACGACCGTCCGTCCACTGAATAATATCTGCTGGTACGGCTTCTACACGCGACGTTGGATTCGACAATGGCAATACAATAGGATGCTCGCAATTGGATGCCATAGTTCGAATAATTTCTTCAGTGAATAAACCCGGTTGTCCAGAGACACCAATTAACACAGTTGGGTGTGCATTTTTTACAACATCTAGCAATGAAATGATGCCTTCCGCATCAGCCCACGCGGATACATTTTCTGAACTTTGAACCAGTTTACGCTGAAAATCTAAAAGGTTTGGTTGATTATCGGTCAATAACCCAAAACGATCGACCATATAAATTCGTGATCTTGCCTCAGCATCACTCAAACCTTCAGCCACCATTTGCGCAATGATTTGCTCAGCGATACCACAGCCCGCTGAACCAGCACCCAAGAATGCCACTTTCTGGTCACGTAATTGTTTTCCTGCAGCTCGACTTGCTGCGATTAAGCTACCGACTGCAACAGCAGCAGTGCCTTGAATATCATCATTAAAACAACAATATTGATCACGATATTTTTCCAGCAATGGCATTGCATTTTTTTGAGCAAAATCTTCAAATTGAATCAAAGCTTTTGGCCAACGGCGTTTAATAGCACGAAGTACGTCATCCACAAAGTCATAGTATTCATCGCCACTAATACGAGGCTGATTCCAACCTAAATAAATTGGATCATTTAGCAACTGTGCATTATTGGTTCCTACATCCAATGTAATGGGTAATGTATAAGCTGGGCTAATACCACCACATGCGGTATAGAGAGATAATTTTCCGATTGGAATTCCCATCCCACCAATCCCTTGGTCACCTAAACCAAGAATGCGTTCACCATCTGTGATTACAATGACTTTGACGTTATTCTTATTCACATTTTGTAAAATATCGTCAATGTTGGCACGATCAGGATATGAAATAAATACACCACGATGACGGCGGTAAATATCAGAAAATCTTTGACAAGCCTCACCTACCGTTGGGGTATAAATAATCGGCATCATTTCTGATAAATGATTTTCTATGAGGTGATAAAACAAAGTCTCATTGGTGTCTTGTATATTTCTCAGATAAATATGCTTATTAATGTCGTCATGAAATGACGTAAATTGTTGATATGAACGTTGGTGTTGCTCTTCAATCGTTTCAATCACATGAGGTAGTAAACCATTGAGATTAAAACTTGCTCGCTCCTCCTCAGTGAACGCAGAGCCTTTATTAAGGAGAGGTAGTTCAAGCAAAGTAAAGCCAGCATAAGGGGTATAAAGAGGGTGTTTCACTTCAGTGTGTTCAGTTGTCATCTCTAATCTCATGGATCAGGCCTAAATTCAGACCCTTTTCATTTCATTTTTACCATTTATTTAAGAAATAGCTTAAGCCGAAATGAAGACAAATGTATATTTATAAAATTGATAATAATATTGGCAGTATTTTTAAATTTTATAATTTCAATCCATCATTCTATTGATAGAGAAATAGATAAAACTGTCACATTTCAGGTGTATTATTCATGTTTATTAACTTTTTTTTGCAAACTAATCTGAACGATTCGGCTAATATCGGATTCAATCGTATTTTTACTTCATTATTAGATCCACATGAAAATTACAGCTAAAATTGCCATTTTGCCATTGACTATTATTTCATTGCTAAATGTGACGGGTTGTCAAACCATCACTGACACGACCTCAATGGTCGGTGATAAAGCACTTTCAATGGTGGGCTTAGCACGCGCCGATAAGACGCCTGAAATTGATAAAAAAGGCATTGTCGATATTAGTAAAACCACACTCGAGCAAATTGAGAAACTTAAACAAAATATGCCGATTGGTCAGTGGGTATATATCGAAAATGACCTTCAAGGAATTTATGATTTACAAAACAAAGCAGTTGATGGTCACATGCTGTTCCTGCGTTTAAATTGTAAGAATAGTGTCCAAAAACCAAGTCTCAGCATACAAAATGTGGAAGGTTCGGAAATTTTAAATAGTCTTCAGCCTGAAGTTGGAATGATCCAAGTACTACTTGACAATAAGAATTACGGAAATCCTTTTAGTTTGGCGAATCAAAAAAAATTAGCGACATTTCAAACTGCTGCTCAAAAGGCCAAAACCATTAAAATCTTCCATGCATCTAAGTTATACACTTTCCAAAATGGTAAAGCAGAATTACTAAATAAGCCTGTCACGTGTATGGCTTAATTTCGAGTCATAAAATTGCCTGATTTCTATTTAAATTCACATTAAATGAGATAAAGACAATCAGGCTCAATTCAATCATCGATATGCATTAGATGTAAAAGATTAATTTCATCACCGTTAATTCTGCAAATAGCGCATAGTGATTAAAAAAACTGACTTTATTATTTTTTATGTCGGATAAGTTTTATTCAACGCAAATCTGCTTCGCTAATGAGCGCTAAATTTGCTATATTTGTCGTTTTTCTGCGACATTAATTTTTCGATAAATTATGAATACGGCAATACAAGCAGCTCTCGATCATGCAGTGCAATCTCTTCAAGCTGAAGGGGTCCTCCCATCTGACTTTAACAACAGCGGAAACTTAACGCGAACCAAAGACCGAAGCCATGGTGACTTCGCTTCCAATATCGCAATGATCGCGTCTAAAGCTGCAGGTATGAAGCCTCGTGATTTAGCAGAAAAAATTCTTGCTGCACTGCCAGAAGTTGCGGATATCAGTAAAGCGGAAATCGCTGGTCCTGGTTTTATCAACTTTTTCTTGAATGCAGACCAACGTTTTGCTGTTCTTGATGCTATTCAGGCACAAGCTAATGATTTTGGTCGTACGCAAGTTAATGCTACGAAAAAAATCCAAGTTGAGTTTGTCTCTGCGAACCCGACATCAAGCTTACATGTGGGTCACGGTCGTGGCGCAGCATATGGCATGACGGTTGCGAATTTACTTGAAGCAACTGGTGCTACAGTGGATCGTGAATACTATGTGAATGACGCTGGTCGTCAAATGGACATTTTAGCGACGTCTACTTATCTACGTTACCTTGAGTTAACTGGTCAAACATTAGTATTCCCTAAAAATGCTTACCAAGGCGATTACGTTAAAGAAATTGCACAAAGCATTATTGATCAAGACGGCGATGCATATGTTCGCCCTGTAGCTGATGTTTTTAAAGATGTGCCAGAAGATGTGCAGTATGCTGAAGAACTTGATGCCGAAGGCAACAAGGTTGTAATTTCTGGCGATAAAGAAAAACACATTGATGGTCTAATTTTTAACTCGCAGACGTTAATAGGTGAAGGTTATCGCGTTTTTCATCAAGCTGCGTTAAAAGCAATTCTTGATGATATTAAAGATGATCTTGGTGAATTTGGTGTGACTTTCAACCAATGGTTTAGTGAAGCATCATTGACTGAAAAAATTGAAGAAGCATTACAAACACTTGATCAACGCGGCTTCCTCTATGAGAAAGATGGCAACATTTGGTTCAAATCAACAGAATTTGGTGATGAAAAAGACCGTGTTGTAAAACGTCGTAATGGTCAAACCACTTACTTCGCTTCTGACATTGCTTACCATCTGAATAAACTTCAGCGTGGTTATACTGACATTATTGATATTTGGGGTTCAGACCACCACGGTTATATCGCACGTGTAAAAGCAGCGATTGATGCGATGGGATATGACTCAAAAAAACTGACTGTGTTATTAGTACAATTCGTCAGCCTATGGCGCGGTGGTGAGATGGTTCAAATGTCATCTCGTTCAGGTCAATTCGTCACATTGCGTGATCTACGTAAAGAAGTCGGCAACGACGCTGCTCGCTTCTACTATGTCATGCGTAAGTCTGAACAGCACATCGACTTTGATCTAGATCTCGCGGTTTCTCAAAGTAAAGACAATGCGGTGTATTACATTCAATATGCTCATGCACGTATTTGTCGTATGCTAGAAAAAGCAAGCAGCTTGAACATCAACTTCGATGCGACCACTGCGCGTGGTTTTGCCGCAAAGCTTGAATTAGAAGCTGAAACTGAAATCTTAGCAAAACTTGCAGCATACCCTGAAATTATTGCACGTGCTGCAAACAGCCATGAACCGCATCAAGTAGGTAACTACTTAAAAGAACTTGCAGCATTGTTCCATGGTTGGTACAACGAAAATAAAGTACTCGGTGATGATACTGATCTGACCCAAGCACGTTTGTTGTTATCGGTAAATGTTCGTCAAGTTTTGAAAAATGGTTTAGAGCTTTTAGGCGTTTCTGCACCTGAAAGCATGTAAGTCATCGAAGGTGAATCTTTTTAAAAGATTCACCTCTTTAGACTTTTATTATTGAAAAAAATGAGATAAAAATTCCATGTGATGGTAATCCAATTTTCCATTGCATGATCTTAAAATAAGAGAGGTTTCCAAGTGTTTGGAAAAACGCAGCGTGGTGTATCAGAAAGACCTAACAAACCTAAACAACCATTAATACCAAAATGGTTAGGTATGCTTGTTCTGATTTTAATTGTACTGAGTTTTGCCGTAGCCTTAATGCTATGGAAACCGTGGGCGCCAGTCCAACCAAAAAGCAATGATATTCAATCTGAACATTATCAAGAAGATACGAATAAAGATTATCGCTTCTACGATTTATTGCCTCAACAACAAGTGACTCCAATCCCCGATCAAGCTGTACCTGAAAATCAGCAAGTGAACACCGCACCTGTCATCGTGGAAGCACCTGTGGTTGCTGATGCTACAACGACCGAGGGTGAAC
Source organism: Acinetobacter sp. ANC_7511 (assembly GCF_056779975.1). Taxonomy (NCBI): domain Bacteria; kingdom Pseudomonadati; phylum Pseudomonadota; class Gammaproteobacteria; order Moraxellales; family Moraxellaceae; genus Acinetobacter; species Acinetobacter sp. ANC_7511. The sequence goes on along the minus strand of NZ_JBWYIY010000015.1, from coordinate 88,658 downwards.
TGATTGAAAGTGTAGAACCTCAACCCGTGGCGAGTAGCTACCTTTTACAAGTTAGAAGTTATCCAGATCCAGACAGTGCTGATGCACGTCGTGCTGAAATTATTCTCAACGGCTTATCTGCAGATGTCATTAAAACCACGGAAGGCGGTCAAACCTGGTATCGGGTTGTCTCTGGACCTTATGACTCTCAAGAAGCTGCTGTCATCGCTCAGCAAACCCTACAACACAGCGGTATTGATTCAATCGTTGTAAAACGATAATCATAAAAAAGGATGCGATTAGCATCCTTTTTTAGTCTAGAGCAAACCTAAAATTTTGCTAAGTAGCGTTGGATAAAAGAAATACACTCTGACGCATAAACTTTAGCTAAATCATGTTGTCCGTTCGGGATCACATTCAGCTCTGAATACTTAAAAGCGTGATTTAAATACTCACCTACTGCGACAGGACTAATGTCATCATCTCCGCCCCAGATTAATAGTACAGGACATTCAATTTCAGCAAGCCGTTCATCTAATTTGGTTTCATCATCAATAAACCAGTGCGGCACTTCATATTCATTTTGATATTCTGCACGCCAATCTTTAACATGAAATGGTGTTAAATCAACGCCACCTGACGTAGCGACCAACACCAAACCTTGAATCAATTTTGGATACCTCAACGCCGCTTGAACAGCAATGACCCCACCCATAGATTGAGCGATCAGAATACTTGGGCGCTGAAGATGATCAAATACATAATCTTGTAAATCTGACATTGAATTTACATGTGGATGATCAGGATATTCACCAAAACTGGGATAAGCAATGATGTGCGTGTCGTACTCAGATTCAAAATGTGATTGAACAGGTTTCCAAAATGCAGTACTGCCAGATGCTCCGGGCAGGAAGATTAATTTCACTGCCTGATCCGCCATCTTAATCACCCCCCTTGATAACCGCTCGCTGATAAGCAGGTCTTTGTTTTATGCGTTTTACATAGGCATGAATGTTCGGATATTTTCCATTTAAGCGTTCATCCATCGCGATCAAGGGAAAACTCATTTGGATATCTGCAAATGAAAACTGAGATGTAAAAAATTCATGTTGCGCCAAATGCTGTTCTAAAAATTCAATATGTTCAGCGAGACGCGGTTGTATAAATCCATCACTCACCCCATCAATAATTTTATTGGCAATTGGTCGAATCACAAAAGGTACTTTAGGAGGTACAAACGAGAGAACTAAGGTCATCACTAAAAGTGGCATTAATGAACCTTCAGCATAATGCATCCAATACTGATATTGTGTTAAATCAGGCTGTGACTGGGGTTTAAATTGATGCTGTGTATCATAGCGATCAGCCAGATAGTCTAAAATCACCGCAGATTCTGCGATCACTAAATTATCATCAGTAATCACTGGTGATTTCCCCAAAGGATGAACCTTCTTCAATTCTGGTGGAGCGGCGTAAGTTGGCAATCTTTTATAATGTTGAATTTGGTATTCAGTACCTAATTCTTCTAGCGCCCAAATGATTCTTGAAGAACGTGATTTTTCTAAATGATGTAATGTCAGCATAAGACCACCTAATTTTATTTCTCTCTATATAGCCATTTTGAATAAAAAAAAGACATCCTGCTTTACACAAAATGTCTTCTTTTTAGCTGTAAATTACAAAAATACAGAATGTTGATGCCTATTAAGTTGTCTATATTTAAACAATTGTTGTTTTAATTTCGACACTTCTGAGCAATGTTTTAGTGACGGGTGTTTTTTGGCACACATTTAAAATTTTTTCTTGTAGCGCTTCATCCAAGTTAGTTTTAAAACTTAAACGACGCTCAATCCATTCCTGCCCTTCTTTATTGGCTTTAAAATCTGCCTCGACACTGAATTCGCCCAAATCCAGTCCTTTATGCTCTGCATACATTCGTAATGTAATCATTGTGCAGGAAATTAATCCTGAACAAATAAAATCATACGGTGCAGGCCCACGATCTAAACCTTGGAATGATTCAGGTTTATCGGTGAGAAATGTGTGCTGACCAGATTGAATTTCACCACCCCATTTTTCAGGTAGTGTGGTGACCTTTGCATTTGCGATCGTTGCCATTTTATTTTCCTTCTGTGTCTTATTATTTAGATGGACGCATGCTATCAGGCAATATCGGAGCTTTCAAACGCTCGCCTTGGTATGATGGAATTGACCCAAAACGTGGATCTTCTGCTATCCATTGATCACGTGCAATTTTGATTTCTTCTTGCGTACGTCCAACGAAATTCCACCATAATAAAATTGGTGACTCAAATGGCTCACCGCCCAAAAGCAGTACACGACTATTGTCATGGATCTCTACTTCCACATATTCTAGCCCTGGCTCTAAAATCACCATATTGTCTTCATCTAAATGATGGCCATTAATAGTTGCTGTACCTTCAAGCGCCATAAATCCATATTCAAACTTTGGATTTAAAGGTAAACGTGCTTTTGTGGCTGCTTGCGCAAATAAATCAACACCTAAAAGCTCAGTATGTACTTTGACTGGTGATACTGTATTTAGATACTCACCGACCAATACCGTAAATTCGATACCTGACTGATTGACGACGGGTAATTCTGGATAGTGATTAAAAGCTGGATCGATGGTAAGTTTGTCATCAGGCAATGCAATCCAAAGTTGGGCAGCATGCATTTTTGTTTCATTCGCTGGCGCGACTTCAGTATGTGAAATACCTCGACCTGCTGTCATGAGATTGACTTGCTTGGGCTGAATGAGCTGATCTGTTGTCCCTAAGCTGTCGCTATGCAACATAGTCCCTTCAATCATCCAAGTAAAGGTTTGTAGACCAATGTGTGGATGTGGACCAACATCTAGACCTTGTCCAGCTTCAAATGTTACAGGACCTGCATGATCTAAGAAGCACCATGCGCCAATCATACGCTTATGGCGACTTGGTAAAGCGCGTTTGATCACTGTCCCTTGACCAATTTCTGCACGGCGCAGTGGAAATTCCTGAATAAATTGGTTGGCGTGCTTTTCACAGTCTTCTGAATGAGACAATTCGGTATAAGTATTATTGGTCATGTTGTTATCCTAAAAGTTTGGCAAATGGCTATCTTTGTTATAGATATTAACAAGGTCATGCAAATTGAACCACCTTAGACTTAATACGCTGAATACTATAGGTAGGACAATTGGAGTTTTGTATGTATTAAAAATAGAATGCTTGCCCGCCCTTGATTTAATAGTTTTGGAAATAACTGTGATAAAGGATACTCATGCTCTAACGTATAAATAATTTTATCCAATCTAAATTGATCTGCTGTTAGATCAACTATATATATCTACTTCCTACATTTAAAAGCCAAGCAGACTTTCTGTTTCCTTTATATTTTTTCCTAAAATATATTGGAATTCACCATATCCTTTAGATTCTAAGTAAGTAGCAATCAAATTGCTTGCCTTGCCACAACAAGAGTTTGGGAAATTTCTTAAAACAACGTTATTTGGGCTAATGACTTCCTATGCTTTACGTATTTTGACTAATTCTTCAAACATAGAATTCTTCTGAATTAAATTTTAGATAATAAATAGAAAGGACGCCTAAGCGTCCTTTTTTATTGGATGTACCTTTTCAGGTACTGCCGCGAGGATAGCTCTTGGCGTAATTTAGGCAAGAAACGTTGTTTCTTGAAAGCCCTAAATTACTCCCATTCAATCGTAGCAGGTGGTTTAGACGATACGTCATAAACAACACGTGAAACTTCTGCAATCTCGTTCATGATACGAGTAGAGATTTTATCCACAAGATCATAAGGGAGATGTGCGAAACGAGCCGTCATAAAGTCAACCGTTTCAACCGCACGAAGTGCAATCACCCATGCATAACGACGGCCATCACCGACTACACCCACAGATTTTACTGGTTGGAATACAGCGAATGCTTGTGCAGTTTTATCATACCAACCACTTGCACGAAGTTCTTGCATGAAGATGTCATCGGCTAAACGAAGAATATCAGCATACTCTTTCTTCACTTCACCCAAAATACGAACACCAAGACCTGGTCCTGGGAATGGATGACGATAAAGCATCTCAAATGGAAGACCTAAAGTTGTACCCAAACGGCGTACTTCATCTTTAAATAAATCACGAATTGGCTCAACCAATTCAAAAGCGAGATCTTCCGGTAAACCACCCACGTTATGGTGTGATTTAATCACATGCGCTTTACCTTGTTTGCTTGCAGCAGATTCAATCACATCAGGATAAATCGTACCTTGCGCAAGGAAATTCACGCCATCAAGCTTACGTGCTTCTTCAGCAAATACTTCGATGAACTCACGACCAATGATTTTACGTTTTGCTTCAGGATCAACTTCACCTGCCAAAGCGTCAAGGAAACGTTGTTCAGCATCAGCACGAATCACACGGATACCCATGTTTTTCGCAAACATTTCCATCACTTGATCCCCTTCATTTAAACGAAGAAGACCATTGTCAACGAATACACATGTCAATTGATCACCAATTGCTTTGTGAAGCAATGCAGCCACAACAGATGAATCTACACCACCTGAAAGACCAAGAAGAACCTTCTGATCACCAATCTGTTCACGTAATTGTTCAACACGCAAATCAATGATGTTTTCAGAATTCCATAGGCTACGGCAACCACAGATCTTTTGTACAAAGTTCTCAAGTAACTCTTTACCTTTAGCAGTATGGGTTACTTCAGGGTGGAACTGGATACCGTAGAAACGACGAGATTCGTCAGACACCATTGCCACTGGGCAGCTTGGTGTACTTGCAGTAATTTGGAAACCTTCTGGAATTTGAGTCACTTTATCGCCATGACTCATCCATACTTTCAATTTGTCTGCTGAATCTTCAAGATCGCCAATTAAAGCATCACGTACTTTAATATCGACTTCAGCATAGCCAAACTCATGAACTGTACCCGGTTCAACTTTACCGCCCAACTGAGCAGACATCGTTTGTAAACCGTAACAAATACCCAATACTGGTACGCCTAAGTTAAACACAACTTCTGGCGCACGTGGGCTGCCTTCAACGTGAACACTCTCAGGACCACCTGAAAGAATAATCCCTTTTGGATTAAATGCGCGGATGTCCTCTTCCGACATATCAAAAGCATACATTTCAGAATATACGCCTGATTCACGTACACGACGTGCGATCAATTGGCTATATTGAGAGCCGAAATCCAAAATCAGGATACGATCTTCGGTAATTTGAGTATTGGTAGTCATGATAACAACTATGAAAGGCTAACGAAGGATTAGCGCGCTATTCTATCATTTTTATTAAGCTTACGCACACTATTCAAATCTCTCTATATTTCAATACATTATTATTAAATATTGTCTTTTTATTCAACAATTTCAGTCGATTGCTTTGATCATACAAGCTTTGGCGTTACATTCAGATCACGATGCAGCAGGCGAATAATTCTCTCATTTCACCTGCATTGCGTATTCGTCATTTATTTTTCAAAACGCTGATCCACACTCCATTGACCTGCACCATGCAATACGAGAAAGATTAAACCACCCGCCATAGCAAAGTTTTTCATGAAATGTATCGAATCTTCGGGTGTACCATGAAAAAGAAATGCGGTAACTAAACTGAAACCAGCTAAAGCTGCTGCGAATAATCGTGCTTGCACTCCAAACAACAGTGCTAAGCCTCCACCCAGTTCAACCAAAATGGTTATTGGCAATAATGCACCTGGCACACCCATCGCTTCCATATATCCAACTGTCGCGCTATAACCTGCGAGTTTGCCCCACCCCGCTACGATAAAGATATATGCTAAAAGGACACGTGCGACGAGGGTTAAAGTTGCATGCACTGTGGGTTGAGCAACTATTTTTTGAATCACTTGATTTGGATTAAACATTGGGTTGACCTATCTATGTTTTGTTTTTGTTAATGACCTTAGATTAGTAGCTTTTATTTTTAGGATAAATAATCAATATAAAGAATCAGCGTTGCATAATAAGAACAATAATTCACCTATAATTTAAATCAATTGACTACTGACATCAGCGCCGATGGCTGTTAGCATTTGAACACATTTTTGCTCAGTTCACCCCTCATGGATTTAATCGATTTTATTCTGCATGTAGATGATCATCTACTTGAATTTATTACCAATTATGGCATTTGGATTTACGGAATTTTATTCCTGATTATTTTCGTAGAAACGGGCTTGGTGGTCATGCCTTTTCTACCCGGGGACAGTTTACTGTTTGCAGCAGGTGCTTTAGCAGCCTCAACAGGTGCAATGGATCCGTGGCTTTTGGGCGTGTTGTTATTCACGGCAGCAGTATTGGGTGATACCTTAAATTATCATATTGGAAAATATATCGGACCACGTGTTTTTGAGATTGAATCTCGATTTATCAATAAAAAACATTTGGTTTATACGCAAAAATTCTTCGAAAAACACGGCGGTAAAACCATTATTTTTGCGCGTTTTGTCCCATTCGCGCGTACATTTGCACCCTTCGTCGCTGGTGCAGGAAGCATGAACTACAAATACTTCATTACTTACAATGTCGTTGGTGCTTTCTTGTGGATTTCTTCGTTTATCACCTTGGGTTACTTGTTCGGTAATATGCCGATCGTGAAAGACAATTTCACCCATTTAATTTTCGGAATCATCATTCTGAGCGTATTACCGGGGATCATTGGCTTTATTCGCCACAAGTTTTTCCCAAAGAAAAATCCCGAAATGATGTAATGATCTTAGGCTTCAAAAAAGCAGATTCTCCACCAAGAATCTGCTTTTTTTATCACTACAAAATATTGAATGGCTTAGAAAAATCCAATAATGACAGGTAACATACTGAGCATAAGTAACATGGCAGAACCTTTGTATAAGCGATCTGCGCTGACCACCGTCTGATTCCCTGCCAAGACTTTACGACCAAAATACATCCAAAATAAAGCACATGGAATTAAACATAAGGTAAATACACCCAAAACTAAAAAATAGTTTTGAAAAGAATCCCAAGTCCATGCTGGAAAAATACCAACCGCAAACAAAATAGATTTTGGATTTTTCAGTGTCGATTTAAAAAGATGACTGCGACTCATTCGAATGTTTTTTTGGCTCAATTGCTTAAGATGTGAAGCTTTCCATAAATGAAAAGCCATCCAAATCACATAAACTGCACTTACCAAATGTAAGATATGAATCAGCATCGGCCAAATTGGTAGGGTTAAATGCACCAACAGTGCCCAAATGCTAATGCCGTAGATATAACCCAGTAATTCAAGAGGTACGAAATAGAATGCTTTTAATACGCCATGGTGATGTGCTGCGCTAGCCAATAATGCATTGGTTGGACCGGGAATAAGTAATACCGCGAACACTGCAAAAATATAAAGCCAACTTTCTACCATAGATTAAAATCAGAGATTTAGAGGAGGCACACCTTAAACGAAAAACGAATTTAAAGACAAGTTTTTAAAGTGAAGGAATGATGAATGTCACGTCTATTTTCAGTTAATAATTTTATAAAATATTGATTTTAATAAATTTACATTGAAACATTTTGCTAAAAAAAAGCTGCTCAAGCTCAGATTGAACAGCCCTTTTAAATTACTGAGTTTGCTGTTGACGCTTAGGAACATAAGGACAATTTTTAAATGTTGCCGCTTGTGAGATCGCATCTTGCTCACCATATAATCGCGACAATTCAGTATTTTTGGTATTCGATGACTGTCCCATATTGACGGAAACTGAAGGACCAAAGCCCCAACCGCCACGGCCCCAGCCACCACCAACACCTAGACCAACGCCAACACCTGTACGTTTAGGCGGTTGTACACCATTATTGATGTACTGCTGAATACGATTGAATTCAGCACCAAGTTGTACACAGCTCAATGCTTGATATTGCGTCGGAGAAACATAACTCGGTTTAACCGTCGTCGCACAAGCAGTCATCAATACAGCAACCGTACCGACTGCACTAAGTTGCATGACCATTTTCATCGCGCGTGAGTTCATACTCTTCTCAAATCTTATTTATTCTCGATTTCATTGAACAATGATTGGTAGGCCTGCGTCAATTTATGATCTGTATTTAAATAGATTAACGGCTTATTTTTATGATGAGATTCTTTCATCAATACCGACGGTGGCAACATCGCATTGAGTACAGGTAGTTGTTCATCTCTGAGCTGCTGTACCACTTCACGAGGAAGTTTTGCTTGCGCTTGAAACTGGTTAACGACGATACCTTCAATTTCCAATCGATCATTATGATCATCTTGAGTTTCTATAATGTTTTCGATCAACGTTTTTAAGGCACGCTTAGAAAAGACATCACAATCGAATGGAATCAACACTCGGTCTGCTGCAATTAATGCCGACAAAGTAAAAAAATTAAATGCAGGCGGTGTATCGATATAGATCCGATCATAAGTCCCTGCTAGATGCTGAATCGCGTCACGCAGCTTATAAATTTTATGTTTGGATTCGAGACTATGCTCTAAAGCACCAAGCGAGGGACTTGCCGGTAAAACATCGAGAGATGGGAATGGTGACTGATGTATATAAGCTTCTAAGCCTTTATTTTTATTTTTGAGCAAATTTCCAATGGCTTGACCAATCAAACCTTTGCTGGACTGATTCGCCAATACATCTTCGAAAAAATTTTCAATATTGGGTTCTAGTGCAGGTTTATCGGCATTATAAGTCGCATCATCCCCCAATAGATACTGACTAGAATTGGCCTGAGGATCGAGGTCAATGACAAGCGTCTTAAAACCCTGATGTGCACTCAATGCAGCTAAGTTTACCGTAATGCTGGATTTACCAACGCCACCTTTTTGATTAAACACCACACGTGTACGCATCATTCCCTCTAGGCTCAATTCACTTTATAGATGAAGTTTAACCTAGAGGGGTGAGAGCCTAAACGATTGTGTCTAACAATTAACCAAAAGTTGGCTTAATCATCACGATGCCAATAATGGCCATAAATGCGACACAACTAATCAGCACCCCCGCACGACGTTGAATTAACAATACAGACGCATCTTGGCGATATGCTTTAATTAATGAAGATAACATTACGATCACTAAGACCACTTTGGCATAGAACCAAGGTTGAACTTGAAAATTATTCAAAAACAATAAAATCAAGCCTGTCCCAATAACCAAAGTAAATGCCAAATGTTGAAGCGCAACATAAGCCTTACGTCCTTTCGGGTTGGGTTGTTGATTTTCGACGCCAAAATATAAGGTTGTCGCACGTGCTAATACAGCAATAATCAACAAGAGCAAACTCGACATATGCACGATTTTAATGACTAAGTGTGTATCCATTGCAGCCACTCTCCTACTTTTAAAATTTAAGCTTTCGGCGCATGTGCACATTCAGGACTACTTGGCGCTTGACCAGTCCATTCAGTTGGTACATAAGCATGAATCGCCAAAGCATGAATCTTTCCTGGACTCAATAGGTCACCCGCCAGTGCATATACTTTTTGATGGCGTTGAACTAAACGTAAGCCTTGAAACACTTCACTTACAACAGTGACTTTAAAATGCGATTCTTTACCAGGGAAATAGCCACCATGACCTGATGACTCATTCACCACGTCTAAGTGCACAGGAGACAATTGTTGTAAACGCTCAATTAATTGTTGCTCTAAAGTCATGCTTACATTCCACACGCATTCATTGGTTGCCAGCAGTATACCGTGAAGTTTTAGAATAAAAAGTAAATAAAACACACCGCCATTGGAGAGTTACGCTTTAATCTTGAGCTTAAGACCTATCAAAAATTAAGCGAAATACATTGAAATGCTTTAATTTTATTCAATCACACGATATTTTTTTATAAAGTTGTTGACCCTGATTTTTCATGCTGTATTATACACGGCATGCGGGAATAGCTCAGTTGGTAGAGCATAACCTTGCCAAGGTTGGGGTCGGGAGTTCGAGTCTCCTTTCCCGCTCAAAATTTTTTCATTCAGTTTTTTCACTTAAAAAATTGATAGACTCCGCGGGAATAGCTCAGTTGGTAGAGCATAACCTTGCCAAGGTTGGGGTCGGGAGTTCGAGTCTCCTTTCCCGCTCCAGATTCAAAAAAGCCCTGATCAATATCAGGGCTTTTTTATTATTAAATTTTTATAAATTCAATTTTTTACATTCAATAAAGTTTCACTACATTTTTTTCAAAAAAATTCATCCACTTATGAGCGCTGCTTGATTTACAACCAACAATAAGCATCATAACGTAAATTAATTTACTGAATTTAAATGTAATTTTTCATCTCAACCTATGCCTGACTTACATAAAATCGCTATAATTTTCGTATTCAATTTGCTCAATAGATTAGAACCTTAACATGGAAAAATTAACCTGTTTCAAAGCCTATGATATCCGCGGAAAATTGGGCACAGAACTCAATGAAGATATCGCATACCGTGTTGGACGTGCTTATGGCGAAATTTATCAACCTCAAAAAGTGGTAGTCGGTTGCGATGTTCGCTTAACCAGTGAAGCACTGAAACAAGCTACCATCAATGGCCTGAATGATGCAGGCGTTGATGTTTTAGATTTGGGCATGACGGGGACTGAGGAAGTTTATTTCGGTGCATTCCATCTTGATGTGCAAGGCGGGATCGAAATAACAGCTAGCCATAACCCAATGGACTATAACGGCATGAAGCTTGTACGTGAAAATGCTCGTCCGATTGGAGCAGACTCGGGTTTAAAAGATATTCAACTTCTTGCTGAAAAAAATCAGTTCAAAGCAGTCGAACTCAAAGGCACAACTCAGCATTATAATATCTTGCCTGAATTTATCGATCATTTGATGACCTATATTGACCCAGCTAAAATCAAACCACTAAAACTCGTGGTCAATGCGGGTAATGGTGCTGCAGGTCATGTGATCGATGCGATCGAAGAAAAATTTAAAACCCTGAATATTCCAATCGAATTTATCAAAATTCATCATGAAGCGGATGGCAACTTCCCAAATGGTATTCCCAACCCCATCTTAGTTGAAAACCGTGCAAGCACCTCCAATGCTGTACTTCAACATCATGCTGACATGGGCATCGCGTGGGATGGTGACTTTGACCGTTGTTTCCTTTTTGATGAAAAAGGTCAATTCATTGAGGGGTATTACATTGTCGGTCTCTTAGCACAAGCATTTTTACTGAAACAAAAAGGCGAAAAAATTGTGCATGATCCGCGTTTGGTGTGGAATACCTTCGATATTGTTGAACAATATCAAGGTGAAGCTGTGCAATCGAAATCAGGCCACTCCTTCATTAAAGATAAAATGCGTGAACACAATGCAGTGTATGGTGGTGAGATGTCAGCGCACCACTACTTCCGTGATTTTGCCTATTGCGACAGTGGCATGATTCCATGGTTATTGGCAATCTCAGTTGTCTCTGAAACGGCAAAACCACTCTCTGCTCTGGTTGAGGAAATGATTGAAAAATTCCCATGTTCTGGCGAGATTAACTTTAAAGTTGCCGATACAAAAGAAACCATTCAGAACATCTTTGATCATTTCGCAAATCAAAATCCAGCCATTGATGAAACGGATGGGGTCAGCTTAGATTTTGGTGCATGGCGTTTAAATGTACGTGCTTCAAATACAGAGCCTCTTTTGCGATTAAATATTGAAAGCCGTAAAGATCAGAATCCAAAGCCGATGCAAGCTTATATCGATGAGCTCACTCAACTCATTCAGTCTTAAAACCGCATAAAAAATGGAGCGTTGTAATGCTCCATTTTTTTATTCACGATAGCCATTTGGATTTTGTTTTTGCCAATTCCAACTATCTGCCAACATATCTTCCAGATTCAATTTTGGCGTCCAACCCAATTCAGCAACTGCACGTGCATTATCTGCAAATGAAATGGCTACATCCCCTGCACGGCGCTGTGCAAATTCAAATGGGATCTCAATACCATTGACTTTTTCAAAGGTATTTTTAATCTCTAGCACTGAACAGCCATTGCCTGTCCCAATATTCCAAGCACGACAACCTTGCGCATTTAAACGATTTTCCAGTGCGCATAAATGGGCATTCGCCAAATCCACCACATGGATATAGTCACGCACACCCGTGCCATCGACGGTATCGTAATCATTACCAAAAATGGATAGTTTTTCACGACGACCCACAGCCACTTGAGTCACATAAGGCATTAAGTTGTTTGGAATGCCTTGTGGATCTTCACCAATCTGCCCACTTTTATGCGCGCCAACTGGGTTAAAGTAACGCAACAATGCAATTGACCAGCGTGCATCGGCTTGTGCGAGTTTCTGCAATAACTGCTCAACTATCAGTTTGGTATAGCCATAGTTGTTACTTGGCATGCCTGTCGGCATCTCTTCATTCAGTGGAGAGACATTGGCTTCATCATACACCGTTGCAGAAGAGCTAAAGACTAAATTAAAAACATTGGCGCGTTCCATCGCTTTGACTAAGCTAATCGAGCCAGAAATATTATTCTCGAAATACTTCAATGGGATTTGCTGACTTTCACCTACCGCTTTCAAGCCTGCGAAATGAATCACGGCGTCAATCTGATGATTTTGGAAAATTTGATCCAAAATCGCTTGATCAAGAATATCACCCTCGATAAATTCTAAAGATTTAGACGTTAAAGCTTGAACGCGATTCAAAGATTCTGGTGAGCTATTCGATAAATTATCAAGAACAACAACATCATGCCCTGCATTGAGCAATTCAACACAGGTATGCGAACCAATATAACCTGCACCACCCGTCACTAATACTTTAGGCATTGTCTTTTCCTATTAATATCTGAATTAAACCTTGTGTCGACGCATCAAGCTTGGACAAATCATTTTGTTCACCATTTAGAATAGGTAAGAGTTGATTGGCAATTTCTTTACCTTTTTCCACACCCCATTGATCAAAAGGATTGATATTCCAAATGACAGATTGCACAAACACTTTATGCTCATACAAAGCAATCAACATACCCAAACTATAAGGATTGAGCTCATCTATCAATATTGTCGTGCTGGGCTGATTACCGTCATATTGTTTATAGAGCGGCAATCCCTCAAGCTCTTGAGGCTTTAAAGCATCATTGCCAAAGGCTAATAATCGTGACTGCGCCAAACAATTGGATAACGCGAGATAATGCTGTTGCTTAAGCGCCTCGGCATTATCTACATAGGTATATTGGTCACCATTATAACGTTTAACAGGCGCTAAAAAATCACTGCTGACCGCCTGTGTACCCTGATGCAATAACTGATAAAAAGCATGTTGAGCATTCGGACCGACTTCACCCCATACAATCGGGCAGGTATCTAACGTAGTTTTCTCACCATTGCGTTGCACAGATTTACCGTTGGACTCCATTTCCAATTGTTGCAAATACGCAGCAAAATATTTGAGTCGACCATCGTAGGGTAAAACTGCATGGGTTTTCATTGCTAGAAAGTTACTATTCCATACTCCCAACAATCCCATCAACACCGGAATATTGTGTGAAAAAGCGGTGCTTTGAAAATGCTGGTCAATCGCATAGGCCCCTGCGAGCAGTTGCTTGAACCCCTCTACGCCAATACTTAATGCAATAGGCAAACCAATACATGACCACAGTGAATAACGACCACCCACCCAATCCCAAAGGAGCAGTTGATTTTCAGGGGAAATTCCCCATTCGGTCATTTTCTCAGGCTTGGTTGACACCCCAACAAAATGGTGTTTTAGAATGGCATGCTCTTCACCCAATGCTTTTTCGAGCCACAAGCGCGCCGTTTGCGCATTGGATAAAGTATCAATGGTGCCAAATGACTTGGAAGAAATAATAAACAGCGTGGTTTCAGGACGCAGTTTATGCAGTAAGTCAGACAACTGACTTCCATCCATGGTTGATACAAAATGCACATTCAATGGCTTTTGAGTGGTTTGTTTAAAATCCGAGAGCGCATGGCTGACCATCAATGGACCCAGATCCGATCCCCCTACCCCAATATTGACAACATCTTGAATCACTTCACCTGATGCACCACGATACTGCCCCATATGTATTTTCTCAACCAAAGCATACATACGATCAAGTTGCTGATGCACTTGATTGGCGATCTTTGAATGTTCAGTATGATCTTGCGGCAAGCGTAATGCCCAATGCATGGCTGCTCGACTTTCTGTGTAGTTGATCCCCTCTTCAGAGAATAAGCGCTTAATCCAACCCGCTAAGTCACAGCTTTGAGCCAGCTCAATTAAGGCATCAAGCACAGGACCATCAACACGCTGCTTACTATAATCGAAAATGAGTGGCTCGAAATGAATCGCACAATTTTGAAAGCGATTAGAATCTTGCTGAAAAAAATCACGTAAATGTTGATGTTTTATTTGTTTTTTTAAAAGCTCTAGATTGTCAAGCGCTTGTTCAACAGCGACTGAATTCAATTTTTGATTTGGCTGTTCCATTAACGCCCTACTCCTCTATAAGCAAAGCCCTGCGACTTCACATATTCGGGATTTAAAATATTACGACCATCTAAAATTAAAGCATGTTGCATGATTTTCTTAAGGATTTGATAGTTTGGGCACCAATACTGTTTCCACGCTGTGAGGATACAAAGCGCATGCGCATCATCCACTGCTTCATATTGATCTTGGCAATAAATTAAATCTTCGCGCTGACCATACACCTTTTCAATTTCGCTCAAGGCTTGTGGATCATGAAGTTTAACCACAACCCCTTGTGCCCATAAAGCTTTTAACATGGCATGAATCGGGGATTGTTGAATACGAGCCGTATTTTCTTTAAAAGAAGCCCCCCAAATCGCCACGACTTTGTCTTTCAGATCCCCCTGAAAATGATTCCATAATTTCCGGAAAAGGATTTCCTTTTGCTGTTCGTTAATTTCCCAGACTTGTGCTAAGAGCTGACTCTTAGCCCCAGTACCAGAAACAGTACTGGCCAATGTTTGTACATCATGCGAGAAATTTTCCCCACCAAACCCTGCACCTGGATATAAATAAGAAGGACCAATACGACTATCTGCCGCTAAGCCTTGGCGCACATGCTCGATATCGATGCCTAATTTCTCGGCGACCACAGCTAAATCATTGATATAGCTGATTCTGGTCGCCAGCATGCCAGATACGCTTAACTTGGTAAATTCCGCATCTAACACTGGCATAAATAGATATTGTTGCTCACGTGGAAAGAACGGTCGTAATAACTCTTGTAATACACGCTTAGCACGATCACTCTCACAACCAACGACCAGTTGTGAGGTTTGCGTCAGGCTACGTAATGCATTTCCTTCTTGGATCACATCTGGTACATAAACCCAATCATCTTCAGGCAATAGTTCAGCAAACTTTTGAGTTCCATGTAAACCCAATGTGGATGCATTAATCATTAATTTAGGATGATTGATTGTGCGTTGTTTGAGGGCTTTGAGTATTTCAATGCCTTGCAATTGCTCAGTCGGATTAAAACTAAAAAAATAGGCATCCACATCAAGGGGAATCGCTGCAAATGTGCAGTATTTTATTGCACCAGTCTGATGTAATTTCTCAAGCAAGTCTTGTACAGATCGATCCTGAGCATATACCTGTTCCGATGCTGGTTTTTTTAAAAGATCACACCAGAAGACTTGATGGCCATATTCAGCCAACAATGCTGCCATAACCCCTGCATACAAGGTCTGACCAAATACTGCAATATTCATAGCGATACTCGTTTTAAAGTTTTAAGTCTTTAATCATGACTTTAAAAGCTTCACCTAAACTTGGGTGATCCATACCGTAATGCAATACCGCTTTTAAATAACCCAACTTGCTTCCGCAGTCAAAGGTTTGACCTTTCATACGATAGGCTTCTACCACGTCTGTTTGTTGAAGCATCGCGATCGCATCGGTGAGTTGGATTTCATTGCCCGCACCTTTTGGTGTTTGTTCAAGCAATTGCATGATTTTCGCAGGCAAAATATAACGTCCTACCACAGATAAGTTCGATGGTGCTGTACCCACTGCAGGTTTTTCTACAATCCCTTGCATTTGGATACTTTGTCCCTCAAGCGGTGACTCAGCAACATCCACAATCCCATATTGATCGACCATCTGGTCAGGGACAGCTTCAACCATAATTTGTGATGCTTGTGATTCGTTATATCGCTGAATCATTAAGCTCAAGTCATTAGTCGCTGACGAATCTTTGACTAAAACATCAGGAAGTAGTACAGCAAAATCATCATCGGCTACCACATCTTTTGCACACAACACAGCATGACCTAAACCTAAGGGTTGTGGCTGACGCACACTGATCACACTCACATGCGCGGGCAAAATTTCGGTAATTTCTTTCAGTAAATCAAATTTCTTTTTTTGTTCTAAGGTCGTTTCCAGCTCAAAACTACGGTCGAAGTAGTTTTCAATGGATGCTTTTGAAGCATGTGTGACTAAAATAATTTGTTCAATACCCGCAGCAATCGCTTCTTTGACCACATATTCAATCGCAGGACGATCAACGACAGTGACCATTTCTTTAGGAATAGATTTGCTTGCAGGTAAGAAACGTGTACCTAGACCTGCGACTGGAAGAATGGCTTTTTTGATCATAATGGATATAAATTAATAAAATTCAAATTAAGATGATTTTACTTCATCATGCTTTTCTTTTGGTTCGTTTCCTTCAAATAAAGAAGGACCTACATGCCCCGGTGCATTGATGCCTTCGCGCTTGAGCATGACTTTCACTGTTTTGAGCATAATTTTAAAATCAACACAAATGTTATGGTGATCTACATACCAAACGTCACATTTAAAACGTTCTTCATAATCTAGTTCGTTACGGCCACTGACTTGTGCTAAACCAGTCATACCCGGACGTACTTCTAAGCGACGAGCTTGCTCAGGTGAATAAAGTTCAACAAATTCTTTTAACATTGGACGTGGACCAACAACACTCATATCACCTTTAATGACATTAAAGAGTTGAGGCATTTCATCCAAACTCGTAGAACGAAGTTTCTGACCAAAGGGCGTGATCCGATCTTCATCAGGCAAAGGATTACCATTTTTATCAACAGCATCTTTCATTGATCGAAACTTAATCATTTTAAAAAGTTTACCATCTTTACCTGGTCTTTCTTGAAGAAAGAAAATAGGTGAACCTAAATTTTGACGAACTTTATACGCCACAATTAAGAATACAGGAGATAAAATTATTAAGGCCACAAGAGCAATCAGTATATCCACCAAGCGTTTCATTATATGAGTACCACTTTAATTAGAAGGTTTCTTGCGAAGAAAGTTATTATAAACTTTCCCTAACATACCACTGGGTAAAATTCGGAGTGCAGATCTGATGAGAAATAATATATTAGCATGTACAGGCGATTGAAGTTTGAGTTGTTTTTTTAGATCTAATAATTTTTTCTCGCTTTTAATATATTCAAGGCCTTTACGTCTTGCATGCATTCCATTACCAACTCTAGCATATAATATAATGTCTGCAAGATTAGCTACCTGAAAACCATGCCCTATTACTCTTAACCAAAGATTGTAATCTTCCATAAACAAATGATGTCGATAGCCTCCTACTTTTTGGATAACAGACTTTTTATAGGCAATAGTCATATGATTAAATGGGCAACGTGACTTAGCATATTTTATTATTTCGAAGTGTTTTTGGGGCACACATTTGATCACCTTAGAGTCATTAGGAACTTTATCGAATTCTAAAATTTGCCCCCCAAAAAGTACAACGTCAGGATTTTGCTGTATAAAATTAATTTGCTTTTCAAAGCGATCAGATGTACAAATATCATCAGTATCCATACGAAAAACCCATTCATTAGTACAATATTTCAATCCTTCGTTTAATGCCTGACCTAACCCTACATTACTTTCTAAAGGAATAACCCTTAATATTGTACCAAGTTGATTTTTCCACAGATCAATAACTTTAGATAATTCTAAACCAATTTTCCCATCTAAGACTAGAATAATTTCATTAGGTTTATATGATTGAGCCGTCCATATACTCTCAAAACAAAGATTCAACGCTTGAGGAGACTCTTTATGATACAAAGACATAAGAACTGAAATTAGCATGATTATTTACCTATATATCTGTAAATATAGACTAGTCATATAACGTGCTGATAAGGAATAGTAACTTTCTAAAGATAATGTAGAAAAATCTTTTTCAAAAATAAAGTCATCTAATAAAATTGCACAATCAGGATTTTTTTTAATAAACTCAACATGAGGCTCTATATTAGATAGAATTCCTACACAACCACAAGATATACCCTCTAAAATACTCATTGGATATCCTTCTGCTGAAGAATTAGATATAATAAAATCAGAAATTTGATAATAAATATGAGGATTATCTACATGTCCTAAAAAAACAATATTATCACTATCTAAGGCCTCAATCTTACATCTATTTAATTCTTCACCATCACCCAAAATAATCAACAAATCTGAGGATTTCGAATTTTTACAAAAATATCTAATGAGTTCAGGAACACATTTTCTTCTAATAATTCGACCAGAAAATATAAAAAATCTCTTATAACGATTTAAACCTAAATCCTGTCTTTTAAGAATTTTTTCTTGAATTGAAAGTGGTTTATAAACTCTTTGATCCACCCCATTATTAATTGAAATAATGTTTTTATTTTTTATTTTAGAAGCAATGTAGTTAGAAACAGAATCAGAACATCCAACAATATGATCAAAATTACCAAATTTATAATAAATTAAATGCATAAATGATCCTAAATAGCCCTTAAATAAACCATACTCTTTAGGGTAATCTCTATAAAACATACAATGTGCAGTTGAAATTTTTTTAGAATGGATATCCAATTTTGAAAGAATTTTATCAGGATAAAATCCATGTGAATGAACAACATCAAATTTTGAAAATAAATCTAATGCTTCATTAGCGTTCATTTTTCTATCAAAAAAAATGACTGAGGCCAAATTCTCTTCTACAATTTTATTTAGTAAAAAATTATCAAAATAACCATCCAAACAAATTATAGTACACTCAACATCATGATCAAGCATTCTGATATTGTTTATGATTCCAAGAACCACGTTTATTGGCCCACAATAAATTAACTTAGGAATCAAAAAAGCTACTTTCATTTTTCAGATGACAGATGACTAAAATTTTAATTATGATATCATAATGCTGAAATAAAAAACATTAGTTTTTAGGTATAAACTCATGCAGAATCTCAAGATAGATTTAAAAAAATTTTTTAGCTTAATCTTATTCTTCTTAAATCCAATTTTAGGATTTATTTACTCTATTTATAATGTACATAAAAAAAATAATAGAACTTTAATATTTATAATAATAGCTTTATTTTTTTCAGTTCTAACTATTAAAAACCCACCAGTACATGATATTTATAGATATTTACTTAGATTTGATAATATTAACACCTTAAAAGATATAGGGCTTTACACAAATGACTATTTTTTTGATTATCTAACATTAACATTTAAATTTTTTAATCTACCTTTCTTCCTACTACCCTCTATTTTTATATTCTTAACAGTATTTTTAGAGCTTAAAAGCGTTGATAGAATAATAAATTATTATAATTTAAGTAAAAAGAATACATTTATTATTATATTATTCACATTGGTGATTATCAACCCTATTAACATTAGTTTAGGACTCCGATCACACTTATCTTTTGCATTTTTTCTTTATGGTTTAACAAGCATCATAACGACATCAAATAAAAAATATTTTTTATACTTTATTTTGGCATTTATAACCCATACCGCCATTTTCCCATTAATTCTTAGTTACTTTATAAGTATATATTTTAAACCAAATAAATTATTAACAATAATGCTATCTGTTATTTGCTTTTTTATTTCCGCTGTAATCTTAAAATCTGTTTTTTCTTTGAATTTTTTCGCAGAAAACTTTAACACGCTTACAGTATATACTGAGTTTGACAATTTATCCGACAAATCAAATCGAGGCTTAATTTTCTTTTATATCAATATATCAATTAAACTATTAGTGATAGCAATTTATCTTTTTGCTTTTAAAATTAAAAACACTAATCAAACAGATATGAAATTCTTCTATTTTATTAATGTTTTATTAATTACAACATGCGCATGCTATTTTAGTGAAATTGCATTTGGCAGATATACCGGTTACGTTGCAATTTTATCAATAATAATTTTATTAACTAGAAATATAAGAAATAAAATATTATCAATTTTTCTATTATTTTACTTTAGTTACACATTACTAATTATTAACATTTATATTAATCGACATCATATCATTACCGGTGACTATATTACGCAAGCAATAAAACCACCACTAATGATTATGCTTTATTCTGATGAAGATTATAGAAAACTTCTATCAAATACGGATATAGATGGTTATCCTATATCAGGACCAGGCTCAAGGTAATTTTTTTTCGAAATTATTTAAAAACTTAAACACCAATCTCTTTAAAATATATTGAGCTTGAAATTTTGATAAAGATATTGATATAAGAACAAAAACAATAGTTTTTAAATAATTTCCCTTGCATCTCTCAATAATAGATTTACGTAGAAATATCATAGATTTATTATAATTCTCTTCGCTACCTTTATAATTTTCATAATAAAGATTTAGATTACTTAGACTAAATGAGTCATCAACTTGATACAACCTTTCATTATAAAGTTTTAATACATAATTACTCATAACTCTCTGTCTAAAACCAATAGTAGTATTGGAGTTCCCCCCTCTTAACCTTACGGAATAACTATAATCTGGTATATTTATGAACTTAAATCCTAAAGAATAAGCTCTCAACAAAAAATCATAATCTTCTACTCCTACAATTTCCCTATATCCTTTAAGTTTTTTATATACTTCATATTTAGCAACCCAAATATGTAATACTGGTGAAGCATATTTCATTGATAATTTTATACTACTCCAACTACTAGGCATTTTTTGCTTACCAATTACATTATCATTTTCATCAATAGATAAAACTGAAGTACCCACTAGACTATATTCTTGATTATATTTCATAAAATTAATCATTTTTTCTATTCTATCATTTTCACACAAGTCATCCCCATCCATCCTAGCAATATATTCTCCTCGGGCATGATCAAAAGCTTTATTTAAACTTTTTACAATTTTTAAATTTTCCTTATTCCTCAATAATAATATTCTTTTATCTAACTTCGCTAATTCAGATACAATTCTAAATGTTTCATCAGATGAACAATCATCAATAACAATTATTTGTAAATTTTTATATGTCTGCTCCATAATTGATAATATAGCGGATTTTACAAATTTCTCCACATTAAAAACTGGTATTAAGACACTTACTAAAGGCTTATCTGAAATCATCTTCAAACTCACAAAATATCATTATCTATTAAAAATTTTATAAAAATAATTTTTAGGATTTAACATAAGCTTAATTAATAGTAAGAAAATAAACTTTACAAAATTACTATTTTTTAGCTCAGCTAAGTATATCCAATCAATTTCCAACTTGGCCTTCGAATATAATTCATCATCCTTAAATAAAGATAACACCTGATTTCGACCAAAATTCATCATTTCTACATTTTTAGAAATATTTTCAGAATGACTTCTATACTTTGAAAAAATATCTGACAGATAATCTAACCTACCAATTTTAGATAGTTTCAACCACATATACCAATCTTCAATTATAATTTGGTTAGAGTAACCACCAACCGCCTTTAGCATTTGCAACCTAATCATTTGTGTCGGAGCTGGTAAATCATGTTTATGCAATATAATATCTTCAAAAGAATAACATCTATAATTTTTTTTGATAGTATTTAACTCTATTCCATTAATATCAATTCGAATATACCCCCCAAAACAACCAATACAGTCATTATTTTCAATAAGATAATCAACTTGAGATTTAATTTTGTTATTTAAGAACAGGTCATCTGAAGCTAATATAGAAAAATATTCCCCTTGACACCACTCAATAGCTTCATTTAGTGTTGTACTAAGTCCTTTATTTGGCCGACTTCTGAATTCAAAATGAGTAAATCTTACTTCGCAAAATTCTACCATTTCTTGAATTTTCGCCACAGAATCATCACTTGAACCATCATCAATAATAATCAGTTCAATATTTGTATAAGTTTGATCAATTACACTCTGAATACAATCTTTAACATATTTTTCATGATTGTAGCAAGGAATAACCACTGATACTAATGGATTCATATTCATAATAATTTTTTAACCGTCAACTTCTTACTTTACTAATAAGTAAATTTACATAATGCATTACAATATGGTCACGGATTATAACAAGTATTAAAGGATACAGTATTATACCTATGAGAATCTTAGTCAGTAAAACTTGCCAAAGCACAATATCATCTAAGTTTACCAAATTGATTACGGAGTACATAACTGTGGCAGCAAAAATATATTTAGTTGCAACTTTAAGTTGTGAACCTGCACCAAAACCAAATAACTTACCAGGAAAGTAAGCATTAATAAAAAAAGCTATAATTGTTGTGCCCATCATAGACCAAGCTAGAACTTCTATACCAAATGGTACGGATATTAAAAGTGTTGCAATAGTAAGTGGAAGTTTAATTAAATCGACTTTTAAAAATAAATCTGACCTACCTATGGCATTTAATATATTCATGTTTATTGCACTGATAGGTGTTATCGCACGTGCAAAACAAAGTATACTAAGTAAAGGAGATACTAGTAGCCACTCCTCACCTAATAATAATAAAACAATCTCATGAGATACCGCAGCCATCCCCATTAACAAAGGAAGAGAAACCAACATAGTAATAGAAATTAACTTCTTATATATACTGACTAGTAGCTCTTTTTCCTCTTTAACTGAAGTTAATATTGGGTAGGTAACTCCCTGTAAAGTAGAAGAAATAACTTGGTGTAAGTTATTACTTAAATTATTTGCTTGAGTAAAGTAACCTACTTGAGTAGCATTAAAATAACGCCCAATTAAAGCTATATAGAGATTATTCACAAAAGTAGCTACAAAACCGGCTATCATTAAATTCGAACCAAATTTGAATAAACTCTTGAATGACTCAACGCTAAATATTAACTTTGGGCTCCAACGGCAAAAGAACCACAAACAAATCGTATTAATCAACGACTTTATCACTAACATCCATACTAGTGCCCAATAGCTGTATCCTTTTAATGCCAAATAAAGTCCGACTGTAGATGACAGTAAACTAGCTATGGTATTTGATATTGTTTGGCTCTTAAAATCTATATTTATCGTTAACTTAGCTCGCACTACTACCGCAAAAGAATTAATGATCACGAGCACAAAAAGCACTCGTGAAATATCTAAAAGTTTCGGCTCATTATAAAAGTATGCAATGAATGGAGCTACGAGATAGAGCATCACGTAAATTGCAATACTCCATGCTATATTAATAAAAAATACTGTATTTTCATCAGCTTCACTTAAGTCTTTACTACGCTGTACTAAAGCTGAAGAAAAACCATTACTAACAACACTTTCTGCTAACAGTATAAAAATTGTAAGCATGCCAATAAGCCCATAACTTTCTGGACCTATTAATCTTGCTAGATATATAGTTACAGCCAAATAACCAATTTGATTAATTAACTTATCTGTAATACTCCAAGCGAAGCCATGTAAAGCTTTTTTTTTAAGAGACATAGATTCAGTTTAAATTCTGTTTTATAGTTTCCATTAACTTAAAAACCTCATCTATATCATTTTTAAATTTATCCATTGGTCTACTTAAAACTGTTTTTAAATGTGTAGTTGATATACCTTCGGTTCTTGTCAAATATTTTACTTCACAATACTCAGACAGGAAATCAAATTTCCCTTTCCAATCATCCCCCATCACAAATAAACTTACATCATTATCTATGATATCTTGTTTTTTTTGTTCCCAACTTTTTTCGGGAATCACCAAATCAACTCCTTTGATATTTTCTACTATATATTTTCTCTGTTCATATGGAATGATGCATTGCTTACCTTTTTGTTCATTAAATTCATCTGTAGAAACACCTACTATCAATCTATCCCCTAAAGAAGATAATCTTTTAATTAGATTTAAGTGTCCAACATGAAACATATCAAATGTTCCATAAGTAATAACTGTTTTACACACTTTTTATTTTACCTTTGATAATATCCACTATTTGGTCTGATGGCCTTAACTTAAAATATGGTAATATATAGTTATCGATAAAAAATTTATGTTCACTTTTTATTTCACAACCATAATTTAATTGCTTATCAACAAACTTAATTATGTCATCAAATGAGTAGCCAATCTCACATGCCATTAATGCTGCTTGACCAAACTTACTGTAATAATTTCCATGATTATTTTCATGTAATAGGTACATCACAGGCTTCTCTAAATATAGATATTCTGCTAAAAAAGACCCTGAATCATGAATCATGAAATCCGATTCAGCAAAAAGATTATAATAACTACCTTCACTTAATTGACTAAATTCATTATCACGCCAAAAAGCATAAAACTCATCAGTTCTCTTTACTCCCCATTCTGGGTGCAAATACAGTTTTGACTTTAAAATAGGATGTGGCTTAAAGCACCATGTTATATATTCTGCTTTAGTTAGTGCAAGCTCTTTAAACTTATCAGCATATTTCAAAAAGTTTGAATAAGGCAAAACTGGATCATCAATCGTATGATGTGGGGCCCAAATCACTTTTAGCCTTGTATCATTATTTTTCCAAACTTCGGATACAACCTTTTTCTCTTTTAAATCCATTAACTCTTCCATCGCTGGATAACCAGTGACAATTACATTAGCAGCGTTAGATTGAGCAGTTTTTTTAAACAATTCGTAAGATGCATTATGTGTTGCAAAAATAGTCATCATTGCATTATGAAAATATTGATCATATTGATCAATATTATTTCCATAAGAACCAACTTCATGATGATAAGGTACATAACAGCTCAAATAATTTAAATAAGCATCTTCATAATATTCCTTACGTGTTAAGTTGTGTGGATTAGTAAAGAACACAATATCTGGTTGTATTTCTTCAAGTGTGATCCAACGTTGTTCTTCTACATTATAAGAAGAAAGTAATGGATATCCTTTCTCTTTGAAATACTCATAGCATTCTTGCATATCCTGCTTCATACGTTTTTCCCCATAAACAGTATAAGGACATACAAGTATTACAGGCTCAAAGAAGGGGTCATTAAGCATTTTTTGAAAAACTGGATCAACTTTCCAAACGCTTTTATGAATAGCTAAAAAAACTACTTTGACTTTTTTTTTGCCTTTCATTTGTTGTAAAAGCTCTTGATGCTTATTTTGCATGTGCAAAAACAGCTTTCTCTTTTTTGGATTATCCACTAAATTCATCTTAAAAGGGTATAGCCAATTCTTTACAGCTTTAGGCAATAGTTTTTTAAATAGATCTAACATAATTACCCTACAAAAGAATTGATAACTTCTATTACTGATTGAACTTCATCAACATGCATTACAGGGCTAATAGGTAAACTTAGAACTTCTTCATGTAGAGCTTCAGTTAAAGGATAGCTATGACCATTCAACTCTTTATATGCTTTCTGCTTATGTGGAGGGATTGGATAATGAATTAACGTCTGAATATTATGATCTAATAAATACTTTTGTAATGCGTCACGTTTATTCGTACGAATTACAAATAGGTGCCAAACATGCTGATCGCAGGCTTCAACATCCACATTATCCAATGGAAGCTTAATAAGAGGATTCTTTATTCCATTCAGATATAAAGTCGCAATTTGGCGTCTATGCTGAGTTTCTTGATCTAAATAGTTAAGCTTAATATCCAACATAGCCGCTTGAATTTCATCTAATCGACTATTCACACCTTGGACTAAATTTTTATATTTTTCTTGTGATCCATAATTACGTAATGCTTTTAACATTGTTGCTAATTCAATATCATTAGTCGTGATAGCACCTGCATCACCTAATGCACCCAAATTTTTACCAGGATAAAAACTAAAGCCTGATGCGTCACCCCAATTCCCTGCTTTTTTCCCTCCTATCTGTGCGCCATGTGCTTGCGCTGAATCCTCTAAAACTAATAAATTATATTTTTTTGCGATATCTATAATTTTTGGCATATTAGAAAGTTGCCCATACAAATGCACAGGCAAAATAACACGAGTTTTAGGCGTTATTACTTCTTCTATTTTTAATGGATCTATATTATAGGTATTAATATCAGGCTCAACCAATACAGGTGTTAAATTATTGGCTGTAATAGCAAGAATACTGGCAATGTATGTATTCGATGGAACAACAACCTCATCACCATCAGTAATTTTTCCTAACTCTTTCCATGCACGCAATGTAAGAATTAAAGCATCAAGACCATTTGCAACACCTATGGCAAATTTTGTTCCACAATAGTTTGCAAAATTTTGTTCAAAACGCTCTAACTCATTTCCACCAATATACCAACCTGAATCTATAACTCGGGTACAGGCTTCTATTAATTCATCGCGATGTTGTTTATTAACACTTTTTAAATCAAGAAAAGGAATCATTCTGTATAACCTTTAATATATGCTGGATTGCCTACAACTACTGCATTTGGTGGCACATCTTTTGTCACAACAGCTCCAGCCCCAATCAGTGCATTTTCACCAATAGTAATCCCTGGTAGTACTGTAGCATTTGCCCCCACACTTGCTCCTTTCTTAATCAATGTCTTTGGGAAAGAATCAGGATACTGTTTTGATCTTGGTCTTTTGTCATTTGTAAAAGTTACACATGGGCCAACAAATACATTATCTTCAAGCGTTATACCATCCCAAATGTAAACACCTGACTTAACCGTAACGTTATTTCCTATTTTTACATCATTTTCAATCAATGTATGCGCACAGATATTGCAATTTTCACCAATGATTGCATCAGGAAATACAATACTAAATTGCCAAATTTTAGTCTTTAAGCCAATTTTTTCTGATTTTACATCTGATAGAGGGTGTATAAATGGTTTATTCACCATTTTTAAAAATGAACTGTAATCTCTTATATAATCATCCTCTGAAAAATGCTCGCTAGCGAGTACAAGAAGCACACAATCCTCTGAAAAATCATGCATTTCTCGCCACATCAAAGAATCGATAATTAATCCCTTAGTTGGAGATTCTAGAATTACTTCTTCTTGATTATGACCATTATCCAAAATAAAACGACAACTTCCCTTCAAACAGATCGCAACCTGTTTTAAGTCAATGTGTGCATGAAATCCTCGTGGTTTATTCGATGTATTAAAAATGTAATATAAGCGTTTTATCTCAAAAGGAATAGATTGATTCGACTCAAGCGCAACCAGACCACCTCTTTCATCGCCGAAACTCGGTAAGTCAATTAATTTCACTAAACTCATTTATTCACTTACCAAAGAAATTAGATATTGCCCATAATCATTCTTACTCATACTTTGACCTATTTCTAATACTTTCTCTTTGGTTAACCAACCGTTACTCAAAGAAATTTCTTCCAAGCAAGCAACTTTATAACCTTGTCGTTTTTCTAAAGTCTCTACAAACTGTGCTGCTTCAAGTAAACTTGCATGTGTTCCAGTATCTAGCCATGCGAAACCACGCCCTAGCAACTCTACATTAAGATCACCACGCTCCAAATACATTTGATTCACTGTAGTAATTTCTAATTCACCACGATCTGATGGCTTAACTTGCTTTGCAATTTGAATGACATCATTGTCATAAAAATACAAACCAGTCACAGCAAAATTTGATTTTGGTTGTTTAGGTTTTTCTTCTAATGAAATTGCTCGTTTTTTCTCATCAAACTCCACTACCCCAAAACGCTCAGGGTCTTTTACTTGGTAACCAAATACGGTTGCACCTTTCGCTCGAGCAACAGCTTGTTTTAACATTGGTGTAAAACCTTGGCCATAAAAAATATTATCGCCTAGAACCAAACAAACATTGCTCTCACCAATAAACTTTTCACCAATAATAAAAGCTTGTGCCAAACCATCGGGACTTGGCTGAATTGCATATTCTAAATGGATGCCAAACTGCGACCCATCACCTAGTAAGCGTTTAAAACCATCAATATCATCTGGTGTACTAATAATTAAAACTTCCCGAATACCAGCCAACATTAAAACTGAAAGCGGGTAATACACCATCGGTTTATCATAAATTGGAAGTAACTGCTTTGAAATTCCTTTTGTAATTGGATATAAGCGTGTACCAGATCCACCCGCTAAAATAATACCTTTTGTACTCATTATAACTTCACACCTAATCTCTCACGCTGGTAACTGCCATCTTGAACTCGGCGACACCAATCTAAATTATTTAAATACCATTCAACTGTTTTTCTGATACCACTTTCAAAGGTCTCTTCAGGCTTCCAACCTAACTCATTGCCAATTTTAGTTGCATCAATCGCATAACGTAAATCATGACCTGGACGATCTTTGACAAAAGTAATTAAACTTTCATAAGGCTCTGCATTCGCTTGAGGTCTCAGCTCATCTAAAATTTTACAAATCGTTTTAACTACTTCAATGTTTTGTTTTTCATTGTGCCCACCAATGTTGTACGTCTCTCCGACAACACCTTCAGTCACTACTTTATATAATGCTCTAGCATGGTCTTCTACATATAACCAATCGCGAATTTGATCACCTTTACCATAAATTGGAAGCGCTTTGCCTTCTAAAGCATTTAAAATCACTAAAGGAATCAATTTTTCAGGAAAATGGTAAGGACCATAATTATTTGAGCAATTGGTGATGATGGTCGGCAAACCATAAGTGCGTTGCCATGCTCGCACTAGATGATCAGAGCTTGCTTTACTTGCCGAATAAGGTGAACTCGGTGCATAAGATGTAGTTTCAGTAAATAAATCCGCTGTACCATCTAAGTCACCATATACTTCGTCTGTAGAAATATGGTGAAATCTAAATAATTGTTTTTTCTCTGCATCTAAGCTTAACCAATATTTACGACTCACCTCTAAAAGCGTATATGTTCCTACAATATTAGTTCTTATAAATTCTGCAGGTCCATCAATCGAACGATCAACATGAGATTCTGCGGCCAAGTGCATGATTAAATCTGGTTTAAAATATTCCAAAGCGTTTATTAAAGCCTCGGCATCACAGATATCAATTTGATCAAAATGATAGCGCTCATTTTGATCTACTTCTTTAAGAGACTCTAAGTTACCCGCATAAGTAAGCTTATCTATATTCAAAACTTGGTTATTAGTATTTTTTATAATATGTCTTACAACTGCTGATCCAATAAAACCAGCACCACCTGTCACTAGAATTTTCATATATACCCTAAATTATAGAACTAACTTTATAAAGCCATTGAGAATATTCAGCATTAAACAATGTCATTATAACATTCGGGAGTCATTAAAATTGTAAATACAGCATTTTCTTTTAACTTAGCTATCAATTTCGTTTGATATATAACCATCTACAAATATAATAAATAACTGAGTCAATTCATACAAATTTTCTTTCAGATGTATTTCCTGACATAAAAGAAAAGCTTCATGAATATCAGCGAATGAAAAATACTTTTCATAAGACTTTAGAATTCGCTCATGTCCTGTTATTTCCACACCTTCTTGATCAATCAATAACTCTTCATACAGCTTTTCACCTGGACGTAAACCCGTAAATTGAATTTCAATGTCGCCAATTCCATTGTCATCCATAGGACGGAAACCACTTAAGCGAATCATTTGTTTTGCAAGGTCTACAATTTTAACCGACTCCCCCATATCAAGTAGGAACACATCACCACCCGTGCCCATTGCACCAGCTTGAATCACAAGCTGCGCAGCTTCAGGAATGGTCATAAAGTAACGCGTCACTTCAGGATGGGTCACTGTCACAGGACCACCTTGCGCAATCTGCTTTTTAAACAGTGGCACTACTGAACCTGACGAACCTAAAACATTACCAAAACGTACAATACTGATTTGTGTTTTAGGATGAGTCGATGCTAAACCTTGGCAATAGAGTTCTGCCATGCGCTTTGACGCCCCCATCACATTGGTCGGACGTACCGCTTTATCGGTCGAAATCAGCACAAAAGTTTCCACCCCTTGAGCCACTGCAGCATCGACACTGCGCTGTGTACCAATCGAGGTGTTATAAATACCCTCAAAAGGATTGGCTTCAACCAAAGGTACATGCTTATATGCTGCAGCGTGATACACCGTTTGCACGCTGTATTGTTGCAAAATGCGTTCCAATTTTACTTGATTTGTCACCGAACCTAAAATTGGAATCACCTGCACTCCTGAAGTCTGCAATTCACGATCAATCGAGTACAACGCAAATTCAGACATTTCAAACAGCACCAATATTTTAGGTTGATGCTTGACAATCTGACGACACAATTCTGAGCCGATCGACCCCCCTGCCCCAGTCACCATCACGACTTTATCTTTAATATTCTTTTCTAGTAGCTCAGGCTTAGGTGGTACAGGATCACGACCCAATAAATCAATGATATCCACTTCACGGATATCAGATACTTTGACTTTTCCATCGACCAGTTGGGTGACACCAGGCAATTCCATGATTTTGACGTCAGTGGCTTCAAAGGATTCAATAATTTCCTTTTTACGCGCACGTCCGACCGATGGCATGGCAAGTAAAACTTCCTCGATACCAAATTTACCGAGTTTCTTTTGCGCTTTTTTCGGTGAATAAATCTTTAATCCACTTAAAGACTGACCTCGCAATGATTTTTTATCATCAATAAAACAGACAGGTAAATAATCATCGGAACGATTTAAAGCGGCTGCAATTTGTTGTCCTGCCAATCCTGCTCCATAAATTGCCACGCGTTTACGAGTCTGCTTTTTGGCAAAGGTTTTAAGCGTCGCATAACGAATCACCACACGACTCCACCACATGTAAGAAAACAGCATAAAGCCGTACATGAGTGGGATACTCATTGGAATAAAGGCGACATCTAATTTTTTGATGGCATACAACGCCACAATTTGAATAAATGTCCCGATCGAAATACGCAGTAAATAATCTTCGTTAAATGAACGCACGATGGCGCGGTAAATCCCGAGCAAAGCAAAAATCAGTACACCTGCGATGGCAACATAGATATACCAAGCCTCAAGACCTTGCATCACAGTGACATTTGGTCGCGCCAAACGAATGGCATAGGCCAGCCACATCATCAAAGGCAGCATGCACATGTCCATGGTCACCAAAACCACTTGTTTTTGGCGACGCGGTAAAGATGCAATGGAACGAATAAAATCTTTCATTTAGGCTCAGTTATCATGGCTGAAAAAGCACGCTGTGATTATACGCTGTTTTAGGCTTGAATCTTGGCAATCACGCTTTGAATCGCATCTATGGTTTTTTGCAGGCTTTGTTCAGACAGTGTTGGATGTATCAAGAACATCAGACTGCTTTCACCTAATGCTTTCGCATTGGCTAAACGTGTTTCTGGACGCCACGGTGTCTCATCAAAAGCTTTTTCTAAATACACTTCTGAACATGAGCCACTAAAACACGGCACCGCTTGCGCGCTGATTTCCGCCATAATGCGATCACGTGACCAGCCTTCAGGCAGAGCATCAACATTGACCTGCACATAGCATTTATAACTTGCATGTACATAATCAGATGATGGTTTTGCGACTGTAAAATAAGGACTATTTTCAAATATGGCTTGGATACGCGCCATGTTGACATTACGTTTTGCAGTCCATTCAGGCATTTCTTTCAGTTGCAAACGGCCTATCACCGCTTGCATCTCCATCATGCGCCAGTTGGTGCCAAAGGAGTCGTGCAACCAACGGAAA
Organism: Acinetobacter sp. ANC_7511; assembly: GCF_056779975.1. Taxonomy (NCBI): domain Bacteria; kingdom Pseudomonadati; phylum Pseudomonadota; class Gammaproteobacteria; order Moraxellales; family Moraxellaceae; genus Acinetobacter; species Acinetobacter sp. ANC_7511. The sequence continues at coordinate 56,714 of NZ_JBWYIY010000015.1, read as the reverse complement.
CCCGGTGGGTGTTGTTTGTTATAGACGCTATCGAAGTTTTTGCCATGATCTTTGTATGACCACATTTTTTTCCAAAGATGTTCATCATTGGTGGTGACCATCCCGCCTTCACCACCGGTGGTCATAATCTTATCTTGGCAGAATGACCATGCACCAATATGACCGATTGAACCTGCGGATTTACCTTTATACATCGCACCATGTGCTTGGGCGCAGTCTTCAATCACGACAATGCCTTTTTCCTCAGCCAATTGCATGATTGGACCCATATCACACATCCAACCTGCCAAATGTACACAAATAATGGCTTTGGTATTCGGGGTCAGCACCGCTTCAATAGTACGGCGTGAAATGTTTTGCGAATCGAGTTCAACATCAGCAAAAATTGGATTGGCACCTGCGGTCACAATCGAGCTTGCAGACGCTAAAAAGGTACGTGAAGTGACAATCACATCATCCCCCTCACCTACACCTAAAGCTTTGAGGGCTAAATCCAATGCCACTGTGCCATTCGCGACGGCAACGGCGTGTTTTGTTCCAACGAACTGTGCAAATTCCTTTTCAAATTCACGGCATTCCTGACCTGTCCAATAATTGACTTTATTGGAAAGAAGGACGTTTGACACCGCATCGGCTTCTGCTTGGGTAAAGCTTGGCCAAGGCTCAAATTCACTGTTTAACATGGAATTTTCCTAAAACTTATTGCTGTGAAGTGCTGACAATCCGCGCAGGATTACCCACCACTGTTGCGCCCGCAGGAACACTTTTGGTGACTACGGCACCCATGCCGACAATCGCGCCTTTGCCAATCACCAATGGCTGATCGGGCGTGCCCTGCTTAATCTTGGCACCTGCGCCAATATAGGCATGGTCATGAATATGAATATTGCCGTTGCATTTTACGCCTGGCGCAAAGGTAACGAAATCCCCAATCACACAATCATGCTCCACATAGCTGTATAAATTGGCATGGAAGCATTTGCCGATTTTAATGTTGGAGGTAATCGTAACAAATGGGCTTAAAGCTGAACCTTCCGCGATTTGAACCTCATCCATGAAAATCACGTTATCGGCAGAGATCGACCAAAGCTGAATACCATCGGCTTCTAAACGATGAGCAATTTTTTCTCGTACCCGACTATTGGCAATCGCAATTTGTACATATTTTTCAGATGCTGATTCATTTAAAAATGCCTGATAGTTCATGGCACGATGGCCATTCACTGAACTGATTTCTGTTAAAGCATCATCAATAAAGATAATTTCAGATTGATCTTGTTCACGCGCCAATTGCTGACGGGCAACAGGCATCAGACTACGCCCACAACCTGAAGCACCATAAATTGCATAAAGTGTTGTCATTTTTTGTGTTCCGGTGTGCCGGCAAATTTACTCATGGTTGCCTCGCCTTCGGCACTAATATCATCTTTGGCGATGACTTTTTTTATGGTTTTGAACATGATTTTAAAATCAAGCCATAGCGATTGGTTTTCAACGTACCATGTATCGAGTTCGAATTTCTTTTCCCATGAAATGGCATTACGACCATTCACTTGCGCATAACCAGTGATGCCCGGACGCACATTGTGGCGTTTGGCTTGTTCCTCATTATATAAAGGCAAATATTCCATCAGTAATGGACGCGGACCCACGATACTCATGTCGCCTTTAATCACATTCCATAGTTCAGGCATTTCATCCAAACTGGTTGCACGAAGCATTTTACCAAATGGGGTTAAACGCTCACTGTCGGGTAATGGATTGCCCTCAGCATCCAACGCATCTTTCATGGTGCGGAACTTGAACATTTCAAACGGTTTGCCGTGTAGACCCGGACGTACCTGACGAAATAGCACCGGTGAACCCAAATTCTTTTTCACCTTGTGTGCCACAATAAAATACACAGGCGATAGCAAAATTAAAGCGGTCGATGCAATCGTGATATCAATAATACGTTTTAACATTGAATTCCTCTGCCCCTTAGTCAAGATCTGTCCAACGTCTATTTACAGATTGACCTGCATTATTCATGTGAATCACTTTGGCATAATTTCCCACAGCCGTGGCATTTTCAGGAATATCTTTAGTGACCACACTTCCTGCACCAATCGTGGCATTCTCACCGATTTTAACATCTTCAATAATGCAAACATTGGGGCCAATATAAACATTATCGCCAATTTGTGCGGCTTTACGTCCACCATTGGCACCAATCGTCGTAAATTGGGAAAGATTAACATTGTTACCAATTTCAGCAGTTGGATTAATCACCAACGGACCACCATGACCAATATATAGACCGTAGCCAATTTTGGTGCTGATATGGATATCAATGCCGTATTTTCTTTTTTTATAGTAATAAATTGGATAAGCCAATTTTGCCCAAAAGGTTTTTGAACTAGCAATCCGTAGCCAAAACGAAAAGTTAAAACCGCGATTGAGTAAATAATTTTTTAAAAATAATTTAAAACTGATCTTGCCCGTATAACGATATAAATCACTTTTGATATATTTGATGATCATTTCAGCACCTCATGATGCACAGATGCTAATTGCATTTCACTCATCATATGACGATTAACCTGATGCACATCATATTTATTGAGGGCGATTTCACGTGAACGTTGCCCCATGAGTTCAATGAGTTCTGGATCTTCAATAAAATAGTGCATGCTGTGTACCAAATCATCGACTGATTTTACTCCGACCAAATAGCCATTTACACCATGGGATACGGTTTCACGGCACCCTGGTGCATCAGTGGTGATAATCGCACGACCCATCGCCATGGCTTCTAATACCGTGCGTGGTGTGCCTTCACGATACGATGGCAACACATAGACTGAGCTTTCTGCAATGGCAGGACGGACATCAGTGAGTTTGCCCCAATATTTGAGGCGACCATCAGCAATCCATTGATCGAGTTCAGCTTGGGCAATCGCAGAAGGATTATCATCAATCCAGCCGACTAAATGAAATTCTGCTTCAGGATGCTTTTCTTTAATGATACGTGCCGATTCCGCATATTCACGTACGCCTTTATCACCGAGTAGTCGGGCAATCAGCAAGAAGGATGCTTTAACCTGCCCTTCTGCATTTTTCGGTAAAGGCATGACATCAAAGTCTTGGACATTCACGCCTGAACCATTCACCACCACAGTGGGTTTGTTGGGTTCAAGCAAGTGCATATCTTGGAATAGTTTTAAGTCATCAGGATTTTGAAAAAAGACTTTTTCACTATATTTTAAAGCTTGGGCATATAAGCCATGCACAATTTTTTGAAATAGACTGCGTTTACCTGATTCGACATTTTGAAAGGCATAGCCGAGACCGGTAATCAACGCAAAACGATGCGGTACTTTGGCTAGCCATGATGCGAGCGTGCCATAAATCACCGGTTTAATGGTATAGGACAGCACATAATCCGGTTGAATACGACGAATTTGCTGATACAGATGTTTAAATAATTTTAAATCCGACAGTGGATTGGTGCCCGTGCGTTGCATCGGGATTTCATGCAAGTGATAGCCAAGTGCTTGTAGTTTCTGCTGTTCTTCGGGAAAGCTTGCAAACTCAGGTGCCATGATATGAATCTCATACCCTTTGGCAGAAATCGCTTCCAATAATTTGCCACGAAAATTCAATACCGACGGCAAAAAACTACTGATCATTAAAAATTTCATGCCTGTTGGCTCCACACCTGCATATATTGACAGCTGACGGTTGCAATACTGAAATTCTGCTCGACCCGTTCACGCGTTGCTTGTTTTAAGCCTTGTTTTTCTGCCTCGGTTTTTTGTGCATACGCCAAAATCGCATCTGCCAAGGCTTGGGCATTTCTTGGTGGCACAATACTGCCTAAATCTTGCACAATATATTTGGCATCACCCACATCTGTACTGATACATGGTAAACCGGATGCCATGGCTTCGACCAACACATTTGGAAAACCTTCAGTAATTGAAGTCATCAGAAAAGCATCAATCGATTGATAAAAGGCAGGCATATCTGAGACTTGATCCAATAGATGAACCTTTTCAGCATCTAACTGATATTGTTCAAATAAGGCTTTAACTTCTGGGTTTTCTAAACTCGCGCCACTACCTGCAATTTTAAAGATGATGTTTTCATCTTTCAGCAAGTCCATAGTTTCAAACAAATAGGGATAACCTTTGGCGGTGTGATATCGCCCTGCAAAACCAATTACGGTCGGTTGGTGGAACTGCAAATTCGGCTGAAATTTATCGAGAAATACGCCATTGGCAATCACATGCTGATAGGTATTTTGAAAACCAAAGTCAGCATGTTGCTGTTTCGATGAATGCGCACAATAAATAATGGCACTGGGTTGTTTTGATAAAGCTTTACTTAAACCCAGTGCAATTTTAGTACTGATTGATTCATCTTTTGGGGATGCAAGTGAGTGATGAATGCCCCACACCACATTTGGTTTTTGAGCTAAACCGACGACACTCAGACTAGTCAATGCATTGGCATGGTACATCCAACATTGCACAGTTTTCGGTTGTAATTGTTTGAGTAAACCGCGCAATTTTTGAATCGTACTTAGTGTATTTAAACCATTCCACTGCAGCGCATAATGTGACTGACAACGCTCGAGCGTGGTTTGATACACCTCAGAGGTTTTCATTAAACTGATAATCACATGCTGATATTGATCTTCAGTGAATTGAATCAGACGTGCCAGCATCATCTCAGCACCGCCTACCCCTGCAAAGTTGGTAATCACATGCACCATTAGCGGTTTATTCATGCCTTCGACTCCAACAAATCTCGGTACTGATGCACCACGGTATCTTTATGGAATTGCAAACAATGTTGCTTAAAGGCTTCCGCATCAAACTCGACATAATCATGATACAACGCTTGATGCATAGCATGACTCAAAGCTTTTTGATCATCACATGGCACCAATAGACCAAACTGACCGTCTGCCAAAATTTCACGTGGACCACTTGGACAATCCGTACTGACCACTTTGACGTTGGAGGCCAATGCCTGAATCAACACACCCGGTAAACCTTCCCAATTCGAGCTTAAAACAAACAGTGAAGCATATTTAAAATAGGCATATGGATTTGGATCAAATCCTGGTAAATCCACCACGTCGGTTAAATTCAGTTCCTTAATTAAGGCTTCAAATTCAGCACGTAACTCGCCTTCACCTAAAATAATGAGACGAGTTTCAGGATGGATTTGATGTAACTCATGGAAAGCACGAATCAATAAACCAAAATTTTTGGCTTCAGTTAAACGCCCAACTGCCAACACCACTTGGTGATCTTGGCTAAAGAAATGGTGTTGTACCGGTGCTTTGAGTTTTTGCAGATAACTGCTGTCAATCACAGGGTTAAAAATGGTGTTCAGGTTATTTTCAGCGTAATGATAGTACTGTTTAAAATCTTCTAATACACCATTGGAGACACAGACCACTTGATCGGCACTGCAATAGGTCCAATTCACCAAACGGTTAAAGACAAACTTTTTTAGCCCTGTCAGCTTCATATTTTTCGATGGCGTCGAGACTTCACGCAAAATCAGTTTGCTCTGACTTTTTGCCAAACGTTTTGCAATAGCACAGACGATATTGCTGTGGCTTTGGGTAGCAATCACTGCATCATATGGAATGGCTTTGAGTAATTGTTTTAAGGGTTGAATTGCCCGAAATACACGACCGCAATTGAGATCAATTAGCTGAATTTTAGAGTCGACTTCAGGCAGTAGTTTGGATTTTTCACCGCTTAAATCACAGACCACCACATCGACATCACGGCCTTGCTGTACCAGGTTATTTGCTAGTTGGATTACGGTACGCTCCGCACCGCCACCACCTAAAGTTGGCAAGAAAAACATGATTTTATTCAGCATAGAACAACCTAAAATGTGGGGAGAATGAATTAAGAGGATTTTTGCTGTTGCACTTGCATGGCACGTTCAACACGCTGTTGATAATCAGTGATCCCGACCAAGTCGCTATCACTAGCACACGTGCTTTGAATTTTGGTTTGATAATCAGCAAAGCTCGACACCACTTTCGCAGGGATACCAATCGCCACAGTATTGTCTGGAATATCTTTGGTCACCACTGAACCTGCACCAATCACCACATTCGAGCCAATCTTCACGCCCGGCATAATAATGCTATTCACACCAATAAACACATACGAGCCAACTTGAATCGGCGCAAAGCGTTGATAACGTTTACCTTGGGCATCTTTGACCAAACAGGTACTACCATCATGGGTAATAAATTTTACGCCTGAGGTGACCGTAACATGATCACCCAATGATATTAAAAACGGTTCTGAGCCCCAATTTTTAATATAAATTCGACAGTTTTCACCAATTTTCACCCCCTTTTTACGTGCATATGCCACACTGCCTTTAGCCATAAAATAGACCAAATCAAACAACTGTCGAAAAGCAGAAACAATAAATGCCATATACATGACCTATGTCAGGTTCTAAAAGGAGGAAAAATCGCTGAATATTTTACGCTGAAAATGCACTTGAAGATATGCGTGTGAAAGTCACGTGAACCTTGTTCTAAAGCGCTTTGATTTTTTTGACAGGACTACCGACATAAACCCCAGCATCATCCAGCGGTTTGGACACCAAACTACACGCGCCAATCACGCTATTGCTTGGTATATTCACGCCATCTAAAACTGTCACTCGTGCACCAAGCCAAATATTTTCACCGAGGCTGACACCGAGTTTGGTAATCGCATCTTTGACCAAAAGATCAGGCTCACCGAACTTATGATTACTCGCAATAATAATGCTTTGCGTACCAATACGGGTGTTATCGCCAATCGTTACACCGCCACAGCCATTGATATACGATTTGGAATTGATACTAACATCTTGACCAATCACTACCTTGCCACCAAAACATTTGATATAGCAGTTTTCACCAATAAAACTGTTGTCGGCGATCTCTAGCACAGCACCATTTTCAACAATCAGACTGACATGATCGCCAATATAAACATTGTTGCCGATCTTCACCTTTCCACTAATATCGACCGTACAGCCTTTGCCGAAATAGCGAAACTTCGTGCCAAAAGCCATGTTATAAAATTGCTGACGACATTGTGCAGTGAACCAATTCATCAGTTTTAATAGTTTAAAAAACATCAGTTTTTGTTTCTCCACACCACATATAAAATGGCAAAGTTATAGATGATGAGTGCGACAGGCACTGCCAATAGCATATAAATTTTATCGTCAAATAAAACATATAAACCGGCAAATAATGCGAACTTAATGATCAGCTCAACAATTTGCAGTTTAAACAACACTTGGCTGTTACGCTTGGCAATTAAAAAAGCCGAGCTAGGCGGATTACAGAAAATCGCCCAATAGCCCAAGGCTAAAATTTGGAAATAGCTTGAGATGCCGATCCATTCAGTGCCAAAAACCCATAAATATAGGGATTCAGGCAAGATAAAGAAAATCGCAAATAAAGGTAGTGAAACGAGACTGAGCAATACACTCGCCTTTAAAGCACTTTGATTGGATTCTGTGGTTTTGAATTTGCGAATAAAGAACTGACGCAAGGTTTGCGAAATCAGATTGATCGGCACACGTAAAGTACGCTCGACAATGGCATAGAAACCCATCGCCTGTACACCCACAAAATGCGACACCACATAGTAAGGCAAGTTATGCGAAAAACTATTCAACAAAGCATGTGGCGTATTGGCGTAAATGAAATCTTTATAATTCTTAAATGCCTGCCAACAGACTTGATAGAGTTGATGTTTCAATAGATAAATTAATACAGCCACAATCACGATGATCGAGCTGATATTGTAGCTATTGACCAAACTAATTTGCATCACAAGCGGTAAAGACAGTTGAACCACTACCACAATCGCACTTCTAAAAATATTCAAGCTCGCACAGAAATATTCTTTATGTGCGGAAAATTGATAATTATACAGGCTCTGAATCAGGGTATTGGCAAGCACACCTGTGGCAACCGCCCCTGCCATTTCAACATTTAAAATGAAGCTGATGATAATACCACTGATAATAGCAATCGCCGTTGAGAACACTGCTCCTTCAAAAATCAGGCTTTTTTTATCCTGCTCCTCAGCGACCAATAAAGCTTGATCCAGACGCAAATTCGCTACAGTCGATAAAACACTAACGATCGCTAAAGCAATCCCATACGCCCCAAAGTCCGCAACAGAATATAAGCGTGTTAAAACAGGAAGTGCGATAAATGTCATTATCGCACCTGCAAGTAAACTTAATGTGATCAGCCCAATGGACTGATACTTTGCGAACAGTTTCGCAATCATCTGCTTAAGATCATTTTAAGTTGTTCACGTACCAACGCATGGCCAGTTGAATACCTTCGGCAATTTTAAACTCAGGCGCATAACCCAAATGCTTTTGAATCTTAGCAATACTCGCTTGTGAATGACGCACATCCCCTGCACGGAAATCACGGTACACAGGATCCCGCTCGAACTGTACATCATTTTCCGCAAGTGCTAATTGAATCGCACGGTACAAGTCATTGAGCGTAGTACGATCACCCACAGCCACGTTATAGACCTGATTTTTCGCCTCATCGGATGCAGTTGCTGCCAAAATATTGGCTTGTACTGTATTGTCGATAAAACAGAAATCACGACTGGTTTCACCATCGCCATTGATGAAGACATCTTCACCATGAATCATCGATGCCGTCCATTTTGGAATCACTGCCGCATAAGCACCGTTTGGATCTTGGCGTTTACCAAACACGTTGAAGTAACGTAAACCAATGGCTTTAAAGCCGTAGCTCCGAGCAAATGCATCGGCATACAGCTCATTCACATATTTAGTCACCGCATAAGGTGACAATGGATTGCCAATATTTTCTTCGACTTTTGGCAATGCAGAATGATCACCATAAGTTGAGCTGCTTGCCGCATAAGTAAAGCTTGCTACACCGGCATCACGTGCCGCAGTTAGCATATTGAGGAAACCACTGATATTGGTTTCATTGGTAGTAATCGGGTCTGCAATTGAACGTGGTACTGAACCAAGTGCCGCTTGATGCAACACATAGTCCACACCTACACAGGCTTTTTGGCAATCGGCAAACTGACGAATATCACCTTCAATAAAGCTGAATTTCGCCCACTGCTCTGTGGTCACAGAAGCTTGGACTTCATCCAAATTATGTTGATGACCTGTGGCAAAGTTATCTAAACCCACCACGGTTTGATCAAGCTTAAGTAGTGTTTCTAAAAGGTTTGAGCCGATAAAACCTGCAACGCCTGTCACGAGCCATGTTTTTGGCTGTACTTTCAGTTGCTCACATACCTGTTGATATTGATTCATGAAAAATATGTCCTCTTACAAACGCAAATCAGATTCGGCTTGAGATAACACATATTTCAAGTCATACAATACATGTTCAGATTTACCCAAAGCACGGATAGCATCTGCACCCATCGCTTTAAACTGATCATGTGCCACCGCTAAAATCACGGCATCATATTTGCCATTTTCTAAAGTCGAAATTGGCTGAATGCCATATTCATGCTTAGCTTCTTGAGCATCAATCCATGGGTCATAGACATCGGCATCAATATGATATTCTTTCAGCTCCTTCACGATATCAATGATGCGGGTATTGCGAATATCGGGGCAGTTTTCTTTAAAGCTGAGACCCAAAATCAGGACTTTGGCATCTTCCACCTGAATGCGTTTTTTTAGCATGGCTTTCACAAGCTGAGTCACCACATACGCACCCATGCCATCATTGAGACGACGACCTGCCAAAATAATTTCAGGATGATAGCCAATCGCTTGGGCTTTATGGGTTAAATAGTACGGATCCACACCGATACAGTGACCACCCACTAGACCCGGACGGAAAGGTAAGAAATTCCATTTCGTGCCAGCCGCTTGCAGCACCGCTTCGGTATCAATGCCCATTTTATTAAAGATCACTGCAAGCTCATTGATCAGTGCAATATTCACATCACGCTGTGTGTTTTCAATCACTTTAGCTGCTTCAGCGACTTTGATACTCGCTGCTTTATGGGTACCAGCTTCAATAATCAAGTTATAAACTTCATCGACAAAGTCAGCGACTTCTGGCGTTGAACCTGAAGTGATTTTTAAAATATTGGTGACACGGTGCAATTTATCACCTGGGTTAATACGCTCAGGACTATAACCTGCAAAGAAGTCTTGGTTAAATTTAAGACCTGATGCTTTTTCTAGTTCAGGAATACAGATTTCTTCTGTCGCACCTGGGTATACCGTAGATTCATAGACCACCACATCGCCTTTTTTCAGAACTTGCCCAATACTTTGCGATGCTTTAACAAGTGGGATAAGATCTGGCTGTTTATATTCATCAATTGGTGTTGGCACTGTGACAATATACAAATTACAGTCTTTTAGATCTTCTAAATTCGCACTATAAATCAACTGCGTAGACTGCGCTAACTCTTCTGATGAAACCTCTAATGTATGGTCATGCCCCTTACGCAACTCATCAATGCGTTTTTGATGGATATCAAAGCCCACGACAGGAACTTTTTTACCAAACTCAACAGCGAGCGGTAAACCGACGTAACCCAATCCGATAATGGCAATTTTTAGATTATAGAGATCATACATCTCTGAAGCCTTATATATGCTCTAAAATGGATATTCTACATCATTAATAGTTTGATAAAAATTACTCTTATTAAACTCCTTTAAGTCAGAGAAGTTATACTTTCTGCATTTAAAACATAAAGATAGCTTGGGTAAGATATATTTATTGTTTTAATTAGTATAAAATGTCGCTTAACTTTATATAGTTAAGTTAAGATTAATTTTTGAATAATCATAAATGTATACAATATAGGAATACGAGTGAGTCACTATCGTTATAGTTTGCTGTTGGCATTAAGTTTAAGCTTTACAGGATGTGCTGTTACCTCAGGTCTTCAAACCTATGACTTACCTGAAGAAGGTGTTTTTCAGACGGATTTGGGCACTCAAGTCAATGTCATCAAACTCACTCAAGAGTCCCTTTTTGCTGTTCAACCTGCACAAGTCAATGTTCACCAAGATTTGGGACATTTGTTTCTACAAAATCAAAAACAATATCTACTCAGCGCTGGTGACGTATTATCCATTTATCTATGGGCATATCCAGAAATTACACCTCCAACCAGTACCATTAGTAATCAAGAAGCCATTAAATCCAATGGTTATCAAATCGATTCTCGTGGCTATATTCAATTTCCAATTATTGGACGTTATAAAGCGGCTGGCAAAAGTTTAGATCAAGTGAATCAAGAACTTCGTCAATTACTTGCCCGTTATTTAAAAACGCCAGATGTCATCGCTAGAGTTTTGTCTTACCAAGGTCAGCGCTATTCGGTACAAGGCAACGTGATGAAAGGGGGTCAATATACGCTAAATGACCAACCCACCAGTATCTATACTGCGCTTGGTTTAGCCGGTGGCATCAACACACAATTTGGTGCTAATACGTCGATTAGTCTTGTTCGCAATGGTCAAACCTATAATTTAAATTCGATTGAGCTGGAGAAAGCAGGGTTTTCACTACACAATCTTTTGGTACAAGCCAACGATACGATTTACGTGAACTCGCGTGAAGATCAAAAAATCTATGTCATGGGTGAGTCAGGTAAAAACCAATCCCTACCAATGCGTGATCAAGGCATGACTTTAAGTGATGTGATTGGGGAGAGCTTAGGGCTAAATCCATTGTCTGCGAGCAGTAGTAAAATTTACGTCGTTAGAAGTCAAAGTGACTCACCTATGACTGAAATCTTTCATATGGATCTGTCTAGCATTGCTAATTTTGGTCTCGCTAATCAGTTTAAAATGCAAAGTAATGATATTGTTTATGTCGATGCAACGGGTCTAACGCGCTGGCAACGTGTGGTCAACCAGGTTATTCCTTTCTCCAATGCTTTATATAATTTAGATCGTTTGGGGAATTGATGAATTTTCAAAATATTTTAGTGGTATGTATTGGAAATATCTGTCGAAGCCCCATGGCAGAATATTTCCTAAAAGATGCGTACCCTGATCGAAACATACACTCTGCTGGGATTTCTGGCTTAGTTGGCCATCCTGCAGATGATAAAGCATTACAATGTATGCAAAATTTCGGTATAAATATGCAAGATCATGTGGCGCGCAAACTGAATGCTGAATTGGTCAAAAATGCGGATTTGATTCTTGTCATGAGCCAGAACCAACAGAAGCATATCGAACAAACATGGCCATACGCAAAAGGAAAAACCTTTCGCTTGGGGCACTGGCGTGAAAAAAATATTGCGGATCCTTACCAACACGATCAAGCATTCTTTAATGACACCTGTCAGTTGATTCAGGATTGTATCGCTGATTGGAAAAAACACCTTTAATATTTTGAATAAAGATTATGAGTCAAACCGCGAATACCGAAGATACAATTGATTTAAAAGAATTATTTTTTTCATTAATCGCACAATGGAAACTGATTGCCTTGTGTGTGATTTTGAGTCTGGTCTGTGCCCTACTCTACTTGCGTACAACACCAGATACCTACTCTGTTGATGCTTTGGTCCAAGTTGAAGAAAGTAAAGGTACATCAGCTGCACTTTTGGGTGATCTCTCAAATATGATTGAGCAGAAACAACCCGCACAAGCTGAAATTGAAATCCTGAAATCTCGATTAGTCCTCGGTTCAGTGATTGAGAATTTAAATTTAGATCTTAGGGTATCTGGTACGCAAAACTCTTTCTTTGATCGTTTATTTTCACCACATGACTATTCGACCAGTTATTCACGTCAATCTGTGATTTTTAACGATGACGAAAAATCTTTTGCGATTCCCCATTTCCATGTTCCTCAGAAATTTCGTGACCGTGCATTAGAACTTAATTTTACGGAGAAACAATTTACCCTGACCGATATAAAAACCGAAGAAGTGGTGCTAAAAGGTTCAATCAACCAGCTCAATCAAAACTCTACCCGCGATGGCGTATGGAAAGTTGAGATTCGCACACAAGATCAATTGAATGACCGCTATATCATCACCAAACAGTCTTTGCCTGCTGCGATGAAATCGCTTTTGGCCAACTATTCAGTGGCTGAAAAAGGGAAAATGACTGGTGTTCTGGGACTCAATTATCAAGGTCAAGATAAAGAACATATTACAAAAGTCCTGAATACGATTTTAAATGCGTATAGTCAGCAAAATGTAGAGCGACGTTCTGCTGAAACTGCGCAAACGCTCAAATTCTTGGATGAACAACTCCCAGAACTAAAACAACAACTGGATGTCGCCGAACGTGAATTTAACAAATTCCGTCAAGGCTTTAATACGGTTGATGTTACCAAAGAATCTGAATTGTATTTAACGCAAAGTGTTACCTTAGAAACTCAAAAGGCTGAACTTGAGCAAAAAGTGGCTGAAGCGGGTGCGAAATACACCAATGAACATCCGATCATGCAACAAATGAACGCTCAACTTGGCGCGATCAATAAAAAAATCAATGAATTGGATGGCACATTAAAACAACTCCCAGACTTGCAACGTCGCTATCTACAGTTATTCCGTGAAGTTGAAGTCAAACAACAGTTGTATACAGCTTTGCTGAATTCGTACCAACAACTTCGCATTGCGAAAGCGGGGGAAATTGGTAATGTTCGCATTGTTGATACTGCAGTAGAACCAATTGAACCAATTAAACCTAAAAAATTACAGATCCTAATTCTGTCCATTTTCCTCGGCGGTTTCCTGGGGACACTTCTGGCGCTGTTACGTAATATGATGCGTTCAGGTATTAAAGACTCTAGTCAAATTGAAAATGAATTGGATCTGCCGGTATATGCAACGGTACCGCGTTCTCCAGTACAAGAAAGCCGCATTAAGATGCTGAAAAAACATAAGAAAATCCCAATTCTCGCGATTAAAAATAGCGATGATATTGCGATTGAAAGTTTACGCAGCATGCGCACGGCGATTCATTTTGCGCTGAGTTCAGCTCGAAATAATGTGATTATGATTTCTGGTCCTGCACCTGAAGTGGGTAAATCATTTATTTCAACAAATTTAGCAACAATATTAGCGCAAGCCGACAAACGTGTTTTGATTATTGATGCTGACTTACGTCGTGGTTATCTACACAAATATTTCAATATTGAAACACAGCCAGGTTTGACTGATTACATGACTGATCAGCACTCTCTACAAAATATTATTCGAGACACTGAAGTCGCTGGTTTAAGTGTGATCACTCGTGGTAAGAGTCCGAGCAATCCATCTGAGATGTTGAGTTCTGAAAAATTCAAACAGTTGCTTGAACAGCTTTCAACACAGTTTGATCATGTGATCATTGACACGCCACCTGTACTTGCTGTGACTGACGGTATTATCATTTCGCAATATGCAGGTGTGAATTTGGTCATTGCTCGCTATGCGAAGACACAAATGAAAGAACTCGAAATCACAGTCAATCGTTTCGAACAAGCCGGTGTGAAAGTGAATGGCTTTATTCTAAATGACATTCAACGTAATGCGGCAGGTTATGGCTATGGTTATAACTATGCGTATGCGTATAAAGCCTCAAAGGACAATGATTAATTATTCTTGAATAAAAGCCTGATCTATTCAGGCTTTTTTTATGCCGATCAAACACTGTATATTTGTGAAATTTTGTTGATTTCATTGAAATTCTATATCGCTGAAAGTGAATTGACGCTATGCTGTTTTGGTTCCGCGATTTTAGAAAATTGCACATATAATTGAAAAAAATTGGAAATCTCATGAGTAAAGCTTTACCCATTGCTGTTGCTGTCGTTTTAGGCGGTGCTGCGCTCGTTCCTGTTTATTATGCAAGTCAACATCCAACATCTGCGACAGTTTCTAGCATGACTGCTGATGCAAAACCGATTGATAAAATCAGTTATGCACTGGGTTATGAAGTTGCCAGCCAAACTCCTCCTGAAGTCGCGATTGATCCGTTTATTGTCGGTGTCCGTGAAGCGCATGCTAAAAAAGAACGTGCCTATACAGATGAAGAACTGCAAACTGCTTATGTGGCTTTACAAAAAGAATTAGAAGAAAAGAAAGTCGAGGACTCTAAAGCTGCCAATGCACAAAGCAATAGCTTCCTTGCTGAAAATGCAAAAAAACCGAATGTTAAAACAACTGCTTCTGGTTTGCAGTATCTCATCAGCAAAGAAGGTACAGGCAAACAACCTGCTGCAAACTCCGTGGTTAAAGTGCATTACACCGGTAAATTACTTGATGGCAAAGTCTTTGATAGCTCGGTTGAACGTGGTGAACCGATTGAATTTCCGTTGAATCAGGTCATCCCTGGTTGGACCGAAGGCCTACAATTGATGAAGGAAGGCGGTAAAGCAACCTTATATATTCCATCAAATCTGGCTTATGGTGAACAGGGTGTTCCTGGTACGATTCCACCAAACAGCACGCTCATTTTTGATGTTGAATTAATCGAAGTCAAATAAATTAATCAAAAGGAGAGCCTTCAGCTCTCCTTTTTTGGATTTGAATGATGAAAAAAATCTCTATATTAAGCAGTCTGCTGATCCTCAGCTCTGTCTCATTTGCGGCAAACATTAGCAATAAAAGTACTGAAAAAGATCAGCTCGGATATAGCTATGGCTATGTGATGGGACGCACTAATGCGGATACATTAAAAGATATTAATTTGGATGCTTTTATTGAAGGATTGAAACAAGGCTCAACCGGTCAAAAATCGAGTTTAACCGATCAAGAAATGGCGCAGGCTTTAACCAAATACAAAAAGCAGAGTGAATCCAAACAGCTGATCGAATTTCAAAAATTAGCTGCAGAAAATTTAAAATCTGGGCAGCAATTTTTACAAGAGAATGCCAAAAAAGCAGGTATTGTCACACGACCAACAGGGCTGCAATATCAAGTGATTCAGCAAGGTCAAGGCAAAACACCTAAAGCAACGTCAAAAGTGAAAGTTCATTATGAAGGGCGTTTGATCGATGGCACAGTATTCGATAGTTCGATCGCGCGTAATCAAGCGGTTGAATTCCAAGTGAGTCAAGTCATTCCGGGTTGGACTGAAGGCTTACAACTCATGAAGGAAGGTGCTAAATACCGCTTCTTTATTCCTGCTGATTTGGGCTACGGTGAGATCGGTTCGGGCGATGCGATTGAGCCGAACAGCACCTTGATCTTTGATGTCGAACTTTTAAAAGTTTTGCCTTAAGGTTCACATGACTTATACAAAAACATCGCTTCCGCGATGTTTTTGTTTTATTTAGGGTCTGTTTAAAGCATTAGCCGTGTTTTAACTGTCTTGGTCTAAAGCCCGTCGCAAATAAACCCAATACATAGGCAACCACACCTAATACACAAAGAGCAAGCACTTCAAATACACGCATCCACGGGGCTACATCTGGATTATACCAGCTGAGACCATACCATAAAGCTGCGATCATCACGGCGTTACCCACCATAAATTGGAAAAATAATTTTTTCCAGTGCGGACCAAATCGGAATATTTCACGCTTGTGTAAATAGAAATATAGCATCCCTGCATTGACTAAAGCAGAACCTGTAGATGACAACGCCAATGCCATATGGAGTTCTTCCCAGCCCATCCATTTGAAGATACCAATAAAAACCACATTGAGGATAGCATTGGCTGCAACAGCCATTAGGCCAACACGTACTGGGGTTTTGGTATCTTGAATCGCATAAAATCCAGGAGCAAAGACTTTAATCAACATAAATGCCAAGACACCACCACTCATACATTGTAATGCCAAAGCGGTCATTTCTGTCGCTCGTGCATCAAAAGCACCGTGTTGGAACAGCGCTTGAATAATCGGTGTAGATAACATAAATAAAGCGATACTGGCTGGGATACCAGCAAATACGATGACACGTGCAGCCCAATCTAACATAGCCTTAAATTTAGTTTGATCCTGTTCGGCTTTACGCGCAGAGAGTGCAGGCAGAATCACCGTTCCAATGGCTACACCAATTAAGCCTAAAGGCAATTCGGTCATCCGTTCTGCTGTATAAAGCCATGACACAGAACCATTTTGCATAAAAGACGCCCAAATGGTATTGAGCAGCAAATTAATTTGTGTGACTGAAACCCCAAACAGTGCAGGCAACATTAATTTTAAAATACGCTCGACACCTTCGTGCTTAAAATCAACTTTAGGTGGGATCAGGAGTTTTTTGCGCCACAGTTCCGGAATTTGTAGGGCTAATTGCAAAATGCCAGCAAACACCACTGCCCAACCCAATGCCATAATGGGTGTTTCCATATGTGGAGATAACCACAAAGCCCCTGCAATCATAGCAATATTCAACAACACTGGCGCAAATGCGGGTGTGGTAAATGAGCCATAGCTGTTTAAGATACTGCTGGCAAATGCCGTCAGCGACATAAACATCAGGTAGGGAATGGTGAGACGGAATAAGTCGACTGATAAATCAAATTTGGCTGCATCGGCATGAAATCCTGGCGCATAAACATACAATATCGCAGGTGCAACAATCATACACAGCAAAGTTAATGCAGTCATCACGGTAAGCAAACATCCAAATACCCGACTAATTAGGATCTGAACTTCAGCATGGAGTTTGGTGGTTTTATATTCTGTGAGAACAGGAATAAATGCTTGGGAAAATGCACCTTCGGCAAAAAGACGCCTAAAAAAGTTGGGAATACGAAACGCTACGACAAAAGTATCGAAGTCTTTACCTGCCCCGAACACATTTAACAGCACCATGTCTCGAATAAGCCCCATGACACGAGACAACATGGTCATTGCACTAACAATAAAGGTGGATCGCCAAAGCGCCATCATATTCACCACTTAAAAAGATTGACGATATTGTAATAAAACTTCGCTTTTAAATTGTTATTTCATTCGACAAAGCATCATATTTTTCGTTGTTTTAATTGATCTCTAAAATAACACCATTGAAAATGCGGTCCTGGATCGGTCTTTCGTCCAGGTGCAATATCTGAATGCCCTGCGATATGACTTTTAATTTTAGGATAAGCGTGTTGAAGTGTTGCCACGACCTCAACTAAAGCTTGATATTGTTGTTCCGTAAAATCTTGATCATCACTACCCTCGAGTTCAATGCCAATCGAATAATCATTGCATTCTGGATTTGCCATGTACGTAGAGCGTCCTGCATGCCAAGCACGGTCTTTAAAATTAACAAACTGTAAAATTTCGCCTGACCTTAAAATCAACAAATGTGCTGAGACCTGCATCCCTTCAATGGTTTTAAAATAAGGATGTGCATCCCAATCTAATTTATTTTGGAAAAACTGCTCAATATAGCCTCCTCCAAACTGTGAGGGCGGTAAGCTAATATTGTGGATGACCACCAGTTGAATGTCAGTATGGTCTGGTCTTTGATTAAAATTTGGTGAAGCAATAAATCTTGCACCTTGTAATACACCATCTACCACTTGAAGCTTGGGTACATTCGACATGTGTGATCTCAATCCGTGTTTGCAACTTATGACAATTCATCCACGCTCATCTTTGAAAAAGACTTGGACGAAAAAAACAGCACCATTACTTTAAGTGCAATGGTAATATATTGCTCATTTTTCTGGTGCCTACAATAGGGATTTTATGAGCATACCGCAATCTTTGCTTGAACAATCAATTCAAATCAATATCCAACAAGCATTGCAAGAGGATATTGGTGAGCGTGATATCACCGCATTGCTGACACCTGAAGATGAACAAGCAACAGCAACCATTATCAGTCGCGAAACGATGATTCTTGCAGGGCAACCGTGGGTGAATGCTTTAATTAAAGCCTATGATCCAAGCGTTGATGTGATTTGGTTAAAGCAAGATGGCGATCAAGTTCAAGCCAATGAGGCATTTTTAAAACTTGCCGGCTCAGCACGCAGTCTGTTAACCGTTGAACGCCCAGCACTTAATTTTGTACAAACCCTTTCCGCTGTTGCTACAAAAACGGCTGAATATGTGAAACATTTGGAAGGTTTAAATACCAAACTGCTTGATACACGTAAAACATTACCAGGCTTACGTATTGCGCAAAAATATGCGGTGGGTGTAGGTGGTGGTCAAAACCATCGTTTAGGTTTATTCGATGCTTTTTTAATTAAAGAAAACCATATTATGGCTGCAGGTGGCATTCAGCAAGCAATCGAAAAAGCGCATGCCATTGCACCAGGTAAACCTGTGGAAGTCGAAGTTGAAACTTGGGATGAGTTAAACCAAGCTTTAGATGCTGGTGCGGATATCGTTATGTTGGACAATTTCAGCCAACAACAAATGATTGATGCAGTCAAGCATGTGGCTGGTCGTTGTAAATTAGAAGCTTCAGGTAATATTACCATCGAGAACTTACGTGAAGTTGCTACTTCAGGCGTCGACTTTATTTCAATGGGTGTACTTACTAAAGATGTAAAAGCCATCGATTTATCTATGCGCTTTAACGCTTAATTGATTAAATTCTATCTCTCAATAAAAAAGGGGCTTTGCTCCTTTTTTTATTTGCTTAAAACTGTGATGCTACATTAACTTTATCGCAAGAATACAAAAAAATTTGAATTTATATGGTCCTAGTTGATACCTTCCACGCTTTAAGATTATTTTTTAATCAAAATCATAATATACCTATAGAATGCAAAGTAAATCATTAAATTTCAATTATTTATTTGCCTTAATTTTACAATTATTCAATTTTCTGTCATGGAATGCTGCCTAATTTTCATTCATAGTGAAGCCAATAAATACAATTAAACCCATGAGTTCGCATTGTCTAAATAATAGGAGGGTGTCAACGCATAGACCATGCTGAATGTCAGTGAATAAATAAAAAGAAATGCAGTCATCGGATCGATTGCATCCACCATGTTGTACATTAGGGAAATCACATGAAAACGCAAATGATCTATACGCTTTTAAGCGTCGCGATTAGTAGCAGCTTACTCGTCGGTTGTAAAAGCTCCAGCGAATCTGGGGGGAATTCAGGCGGTGGTAATGGATCACAGCCAACTCCGACCAATCCAACTGATCCTGACAATCCAACGAATAAACTTGAAAAAGAATTCGTGACTGTTTTATCAACTCGCCCCGATCTTGTGACAGATAATGATGTATTAATCGAATTAGACCCATCGATTAATTTTAATGACGCAAATATAAGCATTCATTTAAATGGACAGGACATCAAATCTCGCTTTTCTAATGCTCAAAATAGAGTGCTATTGAATGGATTACAGTTAGGGGAAAATCTACTTAAAATTGAAACACCAAACGCAATTCAAAATTTATATTTAAAAAATTTCAGTACCACAGGCCCTCTTTTATCTGGACCCCAAATTAATCCATGGACCTGTACCAACGGCTCGACTGATTTATTTTGTCGTAAACCTGTTCAATATAATTACTACTATCGGAATTTGGTCGGAACTTTACAAACCTATAATCCTGAGAAACCACCTTCGGCGGGTCTAATTTCCAAAATTAAGACCGATACAGGTGTAGAAGTGCCATTTATCATTCGAGAGGAGGTTGGCTATCAAAATCGTGATGAATATCGGTTTGCTGTATTGTTTAATCCTAATCAGCCTTGGACTGCGCTGAATCCACAACCCCAATTTAATAATAAGCTGTTAGTAACCCATGGGCAAAGTTGCGGAAATGATTATCAGTCTGCAACCGCGCCTACCGTGGTTGCGACATCAACTTCTATTTTGCCAGATATTACCATCAAGGCTTTGGGCAAAGGTTATGGCGTCATGTCTACGGCGCTATCCAACAGTGGACATAACTGTAATTTGGCGGTTCAAGCTGAATCAATTATTATGGCCAAAGAACGTTTTATCGAACAATACGGCACTTTAGACTACACGATTGGACAAGGCTGCTCAGGTGGCGCGCTCGCATCTCAATGGGTAGCTAACGCTTATCCAGGTGTATACCAAGGTTTGTTAGTAACCTGCTCCTTCCCTGATGCATGGAGTACAGCATCTCAGTTTGCTGATTATCATATTATGATCAATTATTTTAAAACAGCAGAAGGCCGCTCTTTCCTCCCTCATCAAATTAACCATATTCAAGGTCATATTTCTGAGATTAATGGTTATGTCAGTGAACTTGCGCAATTCGATGTTGCTCGACCAAATACAATTTGTAGCGGAATATCAGAAACACAACTGTACAATGCCACCTCAAATCCGAATGGGACACGCTGTTCAATTCAAGAGGCTGCTGTAAATTTGTTGGGTCTCAGAAATCCAACTGAAGTTGATCCAAATACACAACAGCTTAGACAAATTTGGAGTCCCGTCGAAAATCAACGCAATGTCGGGTTTGCAAACCTGCCAATTGATAATGTCGGTGTGCAATACGGGCTTCAAACCTTATTTGATGGTGTGATCAATGCTGAAAAATTTGTTTTATTAAATGAACGCCTTGGTGGAGTTGATATTGATATTAACCCAATTCCCGAACGGTTATATGCCACGGAGCAAGGTTTGAAAAATGCTTATCGAACTGGTTTAATCAATGTTGCCAATAATTTAGATCAAGTGGCGATTATTGATTGTCGTGGTCCAGATCCAGCGATCTTCCATGATGCTTACCGAGCATTCGCGATTAGAGCACGTTTAGACAAAGCACACGGACATCATAACAATCAGCTTCTGTATGGAGGTGATACCATTATGATTGGCGATCTTAAATGTTTAGAAATCAGTTTCGATGATATGAATCAATGGTTGGATCGCGTAAAAAATGATACAAGCAATTTACCTCTGCCACAGAAACTCACACGCAATAAAGTAAATCTTAACGACTCATGTATCACATTAGGAACGATTCGAAGATCTGGGTTCTGCAATAACCTTCGTGTACCGGTCTATAAAACACCGCGAATGGTAGCAGGTGATCAAATTAGTACCTACGCCAATAAATGTAAACTACAACCACTCACACGTCGTCTTTACCCCAATATTAACTTTACAGATGAGCAATGGGCTCGATTACAAAAAGTTTTTCCAGATGGTGTTTGTGATTACACCCAAGATCCTGTTGGGTTTGGTAAAACCTATCCTTGGTTAACATATCAAAATCAAAATGGACAGATCAATGATGTCATTTATGGTGGTAAGCAACTGGATGAAGATCCAAATCGCCCTGAGGAGCTTATAATGCCTCAACTTCCGAAAGGTTGGATCTCTAATTCATTTCGACTGTCTTAATACCTGAATTTTTCAATTGTGAAAAAAGCCGTGAACATTCACGGCTTTTTTACTTCGTGTTTAAGATTTAGGTTGCAATAATCCCATCATAGGATCGGTACATGTATGCTGCCCTGTTTCAATACGTCCAGCAAATCGACGTTCATAAGCCTGCTCTCCCTGCTGTTGGGCGATTACCACATTAAAATCATACCATCCCCAAGACTCCGTTAAATCGAGATGAAGTTCAGCCTCATTCGCTTGAGTTTTGACAGTCCACATTTTTTGATTGTAGTACGCATTGTCCTTGACCATCATCTCCACAGCTTCAGCACCATCATGCCGTATTTTTATAATTATTTTAGGTTGACAGGCTTCATAGCAAATTCGAATTTCTGGCAAATGATCTCTTTCAATTTGATGGTGAAGATTTCCCTTGAATGCTCGATGATAACCATTTGGTCCAAGTACCCAAAGATCATATTGATCATCTACTAGTTCCCAAACATCCTCAAGCTGTTTGCCTGCCTCCACCATAAAACGTCGAGGAATGGCATTTAAATCTAGTTTGTCATAGACATGGAAAACCGCACCTTGTTCTCCACCATTTGCGAAAATCAATTGTATGTTTCGGGTTGCAACCTGTACGCGCGCGCTGGTATGTAATAAATAAGGTAATGCTCGAGAATGACGTATTCCAGATTCTTGCACAGGAAATTGTTGATTTGCTGGGACTGGAACCTTGCTCAGTTGCTCTTGCGAATGACGCGTATTGTCAGCTTCTTGTTTTGTTCTTTGCCCATTGAGTGTTGGCAGAATATTAAAGTTAGGTGTCTTAAAGTCAAACGCCGACGTAAGGTCACCACAGACCGCTCTACGATAAGGGCTAATATTA
This sequence comes from Acinetobacter sp. ANC_7511, assembly GCF_056779975.1. NCBI lineage: Bacteria > Pseudomonadati > Pseudomonadota > Gammaproteobacteria > Moraxellales > Moraxellaceae > Acinetobacter > Acinetobacter sp. ANC_7511. The sequence goes on along the minus strand of NZ_JBWYIY010000015.1, from coordinate 33,560 downwards.
GGCTCTTGCACGCCAAAACGTTGCTCAAGAAATTGAATAATTGAAGTATGATCAAATACTTGAGAGTTGACCCATCCCCCACGACTCCACGGTGAAATGATATACATTGGAACACGTACTCCTGGACCATACACACCATGCCAGAAGTTTTCATTCTTACCATTTTTCATTTTTAATTCAGGCTGTGCTGTCGAACCTGATACACGTGGGTGATTGAAATATTCATATGATATCTCTTGTTCTGATAACGTGGTTTTACCATGAACTTTAACAATATCACCTGCTTCATTGATTTCTCTTGATGGTGCAGACGGCGATGGTACATGATCAAAAAAACCATCATTTTCATCAAAATTGACCAGTAAAACCGTCTGACTCCATAACTCTGGATCTGCCGTTAAAGTGTTTAACAGTTCTTGAATGTACCACGCGCCTTGAACAGGACTTGATGGTCCCGGATGTTCACTATACGCTGCCGGTGCGACCACCCAGCTCACCTGTGGCAATTTACCGTCTAAGATATCTTGTTTAAATTGTCCTAATAAACCGCCGTCCTTAGGCATCGTATTGGCAATCCCCTTATAGAGAGGTTGTCGTTGATCAATACGCTCATCATATTCAGGCGACAAAATATTGGCATGGCTAACTGGCTTACCAGATAATTCATTGGCTTTGCGATATTGCTTAAATCCTGCCAAAGGATTATCCGTAAAATTATCTGGCATATTTTGATAAACCTTCCAACTAATCCCAGCCTGCTGTAATCGTTCAGGATACGTGGTCCAGTCGTAACCGATCATTGATGAACCAATACTATCAAACTCATTGACTACACTCGCGACACCTGCAGCAGTTGGCCCATTGGTCCCCGTCCAAATAAATTTACGATTAGGATTAGTTCCCGCGTGCATGGCACAATGATAGGCATCACATAAAGTAAATGCTTCCGCCAGCGCAAACTGGAACTCGAGTTCTTGTTTCTTAAAATAACCCATGGATTGAGGTTGTTTATGTTCCACCCAATTGCCCATACGCCCACAATCCCAAGCGGCTTGACCATCCTTCCATGAATGAGGTGTGCCCGAAACACGTTGAGCATTGCCCAATGAACTGTCTAGGTGATAAGGCAAAATTTTATTTTTGTTGCCATCATACTGTTCCCACACCGCTCTTTTACCACTCAATGGAATGGTGAATCGATCACCAAAACCACGTACTCCTTTGAATGTTCCAAAATAGTTATCAAAAGAACGATTTTCTTGAGTCAAAATCACCACATGTTTCACATCTTGAATAGTGCCAGTTTCCACTTTTGCATCAATTGCTAAAGCTTTTTGAATACTCAGCGGAAAACTCGCTAATGCAGATGCGCCCAATAATGTCTTGGTCGAATTTAAAATAAAGTCACGACGATTCATACAGTTATCCTGTTTTTATTCTTGTTATGGTTATGGAGCACAATAGATTTCACAGCTTGGATCTGAAGGTTGCGGTTTGGATGGTTGGTAATCATCATCTCCCCCACAAGCTGTTAACAAAATACTTGGTGTAAGGATGAGTATAAAAAAATAAGCTCGCATGTAGTTATCCTTCTCGTTTTATGCGAACTCAGTGATACGCTTTTTTCGTGACGCTGCAATGAAGCTTCAATTGCAAATCTATGAAATAAAAAAAAGCACCTCTATCAAGGTGCTTTTTTACAATCAAGGCATGCTATCAGATGCGAATTACCAACCTAGTGCTTGTTGTTGCTTTTGAATTAACTCTTGAATGCCTTTCTCAGCCATTTCAAGCATTGCGTTACATTGCGTACGCGTGAACGGTTTATCTTCTGCAGTACCTTGAATTTCAATAAACTCCCCCCCCTGAGTCATCACCACATTCAAATCTGTTTGGCAGTTTGAATCTTCTTCATAACATAAGTCGAGTAGTACTTCGTCTTGATAGATACCAACAGAAATTGCAGCCACCAAACCTTTGAGTGGATCTTGTTTGATTTTCTTTTTCTCAAGTAATGAATTCATAGCATCAATCAAGGCTACCGCAGCACCTGTAATAGACGCTGTACGTGTACCACCATCGGCTTGAATAACATCACAGTCGATTGTAATCGTGTTTTCACCCAATTTCTTCAAATCCACCATAGCACGTAAGCTACGACCGATTAAGCGTTGAATTTCTTGAGTACGTCCACTTTGTTTACCACGAGCTGCCTCACGGTCACTGCGTGTATGGGTTGAACGTGGCAACATGCCATATTCAGCAGTCACCCAACCTTGGCCTTTTCCTTTCAAGAAGCGCGGTACTGAATTATCAACACTGGCAGTACAAAGAACTTTGGTATGACCAAATTCAACTAAAACTGAACCTTCTGCATAACGTGTATAGTTTCGAGTAATTTTAACGTCACGTAACTGGTCTAATGCACGCTGGTCAATACGCATAATACGTCCTAATTTTTACTTAAAAAAAGATTGGGCACATTATAGCAGATTGATGGCATCTGACTTTGTTATAAGTCCGTGTTTTAAATCTGACAAACTTAAATTTTGAAAGAATTAAGTCATACCTAAAAGCTCATTGAGAGCAAAAGAAAAAGCGATTTAATCCAACTTCGCATAAGGTGTCTTATTTTAATTTTAGAAAATCTATAAGTCAGTTTCAAATTCCATTCTTCTTGCTGTATTCAATGCAACATCTCTATTCGTTACTTTAGATACGACATATAGAGAAGCATTGATCCCTGATGATATCCCAGCAGAAGTTATTATCCTATTTTCATCTACAAACCTAACATCTTTCATAGCTGTAATTTTAGGGTATTCTGCCTCTAGACGTGAAATATCCATCCAATGAGTAGTAGCATTTAGCCCATCTAGTAGCCCTGCCTCCGCTAAGATGAATGCTCCCGTGCAAATAGAGAATGTGATATTTGACGTTTCGTGTTTTAATTTTATCCAATTCAATAGATGAGTATTATATAGCTCGACTGTTTCAGCACCATATCCTCCAGGGATCACGAGAATGTCTATAGATGGACAGTTGTCTAAGAGGTAATCACTTTTTACTGCAAGACCATTTCTTGCTTTAATTTCATGTTTTTGTGCCACAGTAAACACATTAAAAAGCTTTTTATTATGATTATCTGTAGTAATAGCAAAGACTTCATAGGGCCCTGCAAAATCTAAGACCTCAACCTCATCAAATAATAAGATTCCAATATTCATTTTTTCACATCTATACTTTTAATTTTCGAAATAATAGTACTCAGAAATAAGATACTAGATCTCTTTCATAAATCAAAAAAAGATCTATCCCTTGCTGACTATTTGTACCGAATAATTTTAAATATTCATGCATAATTTACGAATGAAATACATCGACTCAAAGAAGCTTTCTGAAACACAGTTTAAGCGATATACAGGCATCTCATGGTCAATCTTTGATTTGATGGCTGAACAGCTAAAAATGCTTGTACCTGCTAAAGGTAGACTATCTAAGTTAAGTGTAGAAGATCAAATCCTTCTGTGCTTAAGTTATTGGCGTGAATATCGAACATTGTTTCATGTCGCAACGAGTTATGGTGTATCAGAGCCTACTGCTTCAAGAATCGTCCGCCACGTAGAGGATTGCCTGATCAAGTCCAATCTATTTAATTTACCCAATAGTTTGCCTGAAGGCGAAGGTATCGACTGGAATGTGGTGATCGTAGATGCCACAGAAATTCCAATACAAAGACCTAAAAAACAGAAGAAAAGCTATGGTGGTAAGAAGAAGGCACATACTTTTAAAGTACAAGCCATTATCCATTATAGAACACAGCAAGTTCTGAGTTTATGCACGAGTCGTGGTGCTGTACATGATTTCGAGCTTTTCAAACGCAACCTGAATCAGATTCCTAAAGGTGCTTTTATTCTTGCAGATCACTGCTCCATGCCTTTCATGAATTAAACTAAATAGTGGTACTCAAGCAAATATTCCTCTTAGTTTTCTTATAGATTGAGAAATTTTAGCTGTTTTATCATTTGGTAAAGAACATTTAGCTAAACGAACCCAAACGCTCCAGAATTGTTTCATAAAGTTTGCTTCATTATAGTGAATGCCATATTCCTCACACAACGCTTTAATTTTTGGCGCAGCTTCTGCATAGCGATTTGCAGGCATATCAGGGAATAAATGATGCTCGATTTGATGACTCAAATTACCACTCAAAATATGCAGCCATGAAGTTCCCGTAAAATTACTTGAACCTCGAATTTGACGTAAATACCATTCTGCTCTTGTTTCATTTTCGGTATTATCCATCTCAAATGTTTCTGCATCTTCAGTAAAATGACCATTAAATATCACTGCAGATGACCATAAACTTCTAATCACATTTGCAACTGCATTTCCTACGAAGACAGGAAGCGCATTTGGACCAGCGATAAGGGGGAAAAAGACATAATCTTTCACCACCTGACGTCGTACTTTTTTTCTTAATTTTTCAGCATCTTTCCACACTTGTTTCCAAGATTTGGTTTTATAAACAAGCGCGTCTTCCAAGTGTAGATTTTGAACACCGACATACCATTCAAAAAGCACCATCAATTGAATCGCTAATGGAATATTTAATAAAAATCTTGGTTCCCAACGTTGAGCTGCTGAGACACGAAGTAAGCCATAACCTACATCATGATCCATACCCACAATATTGGTATAGGTGTGATGTACATAGTTATGGGTATATTTCCAGTCATCGCCTGTTGAGATGGTGTCCCAGTCATATGTCGCACCGTTTAAACTAGGATCATTCAACCAGTCAAATTGACCATGCATCACATTATGTCCAAGCTCCATATTTTCAACAATTTTGGACACGCCCAGTAATCCTGTACCTACCAACCAAACAGGTGGAATCCAACCACCAAACATCAGCAATGCACGTGAGCCAATCTCGCTATAGCGAACAAAGTTACGAATCTTATAAATATATTTGGCATCTTGTTCACCCAAATCATTCATAATACTGAGTCGGATCTGCTCAACGCGTTGTCCAAATGCTTCAATTTGCTCAGCGGTCAGATGTTTAGATTTTGATTGCCATGTTGTATTAAGTGACATATTCATTATTTTTCTCCAGTCTTATACGATACCGTTAAATTACAAATTAATCACAACAGGGCTTACTGCCTGACTAATACATAATTTAATTTGTCGATTTGGCTCATGTTCAATTTCACCTGTGAGCATATTTTTAGTAGCGCCACTCACTTTGTTACAGACACATGCATTACAAATACCCATTCGGCATCCATGAGCGGGTCTTAATCCAGCCTCTTCAGCACTCACCAATAAACTTTTTTGAGCTTCAAACGATTTCTGACTGCGGATAAACGTGACAGATTGTTTTTCAATTTCTTCATCTACACGGATTTGAAAAAACTCTTGTTTGAGCTGATTGCTGATCCCCTCTTCATGACAAATTTGATTTACAGCTTGCATCATCGAAGTTGCACCGCATGCATAAATCTGTGCTTGCCTAAAACTTGGCATTAACTGCTCTAACAACGCCAATGTCAGATATTGTTTATGTTGGCGTGTATTAAAATAGTGATAATTAAAATGATCATGTTTTGAAGCGAGGTGTTGTAGTTTCACGTGGAACGCGTCATCTCGACAGAAATAAATCAAATAGATAGGTACAGATAATGTGTTTAAAGCCTTCGTAAGCAATGCATAAATGGCGGTAATGCCACTCCCCGACGCCAATAACACAATTGGCTGTTGAGTCGGCTCAAGCGTAAATTCACCTTGCGCTTGAGAAATTTCCACAACAGAACCTATCGCCAATTGGCTTAAACAATTCGACACTACTCCTTGAGCTCGGACAGCAATCACCAGATTACCTGTCGCAGAAATTTCCACAATCGAATAACTACGTTGTAGACGCACGCCTGCAATTACGACTGTCACTAAAACACTTTGCCCTGCCTCAATCTGTTGAAAATCGAAATTGTGATTTGGACATAAATGAATCTCATAGAAATCGTGACTAAGTGCCTGACGACTCACGAGCGATGCTTTGACTTTTTTCCAAGCCAAAGTGGGATGTATTTTTTCAGCGATAAAATCGACGAAATCTTCTCGAATCCATTCAGGACGATATGACAGATAACTACTCATCTCAAACGTTCCTCTTTTGTATTTCAATTTAATTGAGTGAACAAGTGTTCTAATAGTGAACATGTGTACACTATATTGTTTTTAAAGTTGAGTCAACACATGTTCACTGACATTCGTCGTTTAATTTTTATATTTTTTTGATAGACTCATCTCGACTTCACTTCTCAGGTTTTAAGATGTCTATACGCGATGAACGTAAACAACAAAGTCGTCAGGCTTTACTGGATGCCGCTTTGCGCTTAAGCACATCTGGCCGTTCATTTAGCAGTATTAGTCTGCGTGAAGTTGCACGTGAGGTTGGTTTGGTGCCAACAGCCTTTTATCGACATTTTCAAGATATGGATGAATTAGGCCAAGAGTTAGTGGATCAAGTCGCGTTATATTTGAAAACCGTACTTCATCAGCTCGGTCAAGGTTTGGCCCACCCTGAGGCGAAAGCCGAAACCAGCATGGAACTTTTTTTTGAAGCCATCGATTTAAATACCCAACCTTGGATTTTTATGATCGCAGAGCGCTGGGGGGGTTCTGAAGTGGTAAGACGTGCGATTGCTCGTGAAATTGAGTTTCTAAATTCTGATTTGGCCAATGACCTACAAAAATTCGAAATCGTACAAAATTTTCATCATGCTGATGACCTAAAAATGTTGTCGAATATTTTAATTAATTTATGTTTCACATGGGCAATGTCTTGGATTAGCTTAGGTCGTCAATATTCAGGTATGGAGCTTGAATTACAAAAATTAGTACTCAAAAAACAGTCCATTACCCAAATACGATTAATCTTTAAAGGGATTTTGAATTGGAATACTACTGAGGCATAAAAAAACCCGCTCAATGCGGGTTTTTTATTATTTAGCTTTGCGCTCTTTATCCAATAGATAATCAACCACTTGTAACACGCGGCCATTATCACCTTGTACGACATACTTCCCATTTACTACAACAGCTGGCACACCCGTCAATTGATATTGCTGCGCTAATTTATTCGCTTGAGAGACTTTGGCAGTAATTGCGAAAGAATTATATAAACTATTGAATTTCGCTTCTGGGATACCATACTTCGTAAAGAATTGTGCTTGTGATTTTTGGTCAAAAATCTGCTGACCTTTGTCATGGATCGCGTGGAATAAAGGCAAATGGGTACGTTTACGAACACCAAGTGCTTCAGAAATGTAGTAACCACGTGCATTCTGTTCCCATACTTTGTTCATTGCAGCAGGTGTACGGACAAAATTCACATCTTTTGGAATTTTACGTAACCAAGATTGCATATGAGGCTCTAAAGTAAAGCAATGACCACAGCCATACCAAAAGAATTCACGTACTTCCAATTTACCAGCGACATCAACCTTTCCTGGGTTTTGCACGACCGTATAATCTTTGCCTTCAACAAAGTTCGCCATTGCACCTGTTGAAAGTGCCATCAGCACCGCAGCGGCAACGCCACTAAAAACCACCTTTTTCATTAAGTTTTTATCCTCTAAATCATTCTGATTAGCATATGGTTTCACTATAAAACAAATATGAGAAAATCGTTTTGATTCTGTGAACTTTTTTACAAGATTTATCGCTTTTTTTGGAATTAGCGATACACTAAGATCTGATATAAATTCTACCCATTAAAACGAACTTTGCTAAGGTGGCTGTAATGACTCAACTGAATGTTGACCCACAAGAAATTGCTAAATTTGAAGCACTTGCTGCGGTATGGTGGGATCAACACTCTGAGTTTCGCCCTCTCCATCAAATCAATCCACTACGATTGAATTGGATTGATGAACATGCAGGTGGTCTTAGTGGCAAGAAAGTCCTAGATGTGGGCTGTGGCGGCGGCATTTTGGCTGAAAGTATGGCACGCCGTGGTGCCAATGTCCTCGGTATCGATATGGGCGCAGCACCATTAAATGTCGCACGTCTGCATGCAGAACAAGAAAACGTAACCAATATCCAATATCGTCAAATTCCAGTTGAGCAATTGGCTGAAGAACAAGCTGGTCAATACGATGTCGTAACTTGTATGGAAATGTTGGAACATGTACCAGATCCAGCGTCAATCATTCAAGCATGCCAAAAACTGGTGAAACCAAACGGTCATGTATTCTTCTCCACAATTAACCGTAATCCAAAATCATATTTATTTGCGATTATCGGTGCAGAGTATGTGTTACGTCTTTTGAAAAAAGGAACTCATGACTATCATAAATTTATTAAACCTTCTGAATTAGCGCATGATATTCGTAACGCAGGTTTAAAACTTAAAGATATGACAGGCTTACATTACAACCCATTAACTAAACATTATTGGTTAGCCCCAAATGTCGATGTGAACTATATGGTTTACACCCATAATGAGGTGAATGAATGAAGGCCGTACTTTTCGACCTAGATGGGACTTTAATTGACACTGCTGCGGATTTTATTCGTATTATTCAAGCAATGTGTCGTGAAGAAGGTCGAGAGATCGTAGATGCAGCCCTGATCCGAACTCAGGTCTCCGAGGGGGCTCGGGCGATGGTGAAATTGGTATATCCTGAATTACAGGTTGATGATCCTATTTTCCTTGCACATCGTCAGCGCTTTCTAGATATCTATGGTGCTGATATTGCTGTGGATACAGACCTTTTTGCAGGAATGTATCCTTTAATTGAGGACTTGGAACAACGGGATATTCCATGGGGAATTGTGACAAACAAACCTCGTTGGCTGAGTGAGGCACTACTTCAAGCCTTAAACTTAACTGAACGTTGTGCCGTTCTCGTATGCCCAGAAGATGTTAAGCACACTAAACCTGACCCAGAACCAATGTATCTCGCTGCTCAACAAATTAATGTTCCAGCTGAACAATGCATTTATGTTGGTGATCATCCACGTGATATTGATGCAGGTCGAAGCGCAAATATGTACACGATTTTGGCTGCTTACGGATATTTACCATTAGAACACAAAGATGACTTAGATTCTTGGCAGGCAGATTGTATAGTGAATGATGTACAAGAATTACATCAACACTTAATCGAATTGATCGAATCTCACCAAAAAACAGCTTAATTAGAACAATGAAGGAGGTCGCACATGAAATATTCAGAATATCAACCTCGCCCAGATTTATTGAAAGATAAAGTAATTTTAATTACGGGTGCAGGTGATGGCATTGGACGCGCAGCAGCGTTGAGCTATGCTTTACATGGTGCGACCGTCGTTCTTCATGGTAGAACGCTGAACAAGTTAGAAGTGATCTATGACGAAATTGAAAGTTTAGGTGCTCCTCAACCTGCAATTTTGCCACTGCAACTTTCTACTGCAACAGCATATGATTACGAACGTCTTGTGGAAACACTTGACCAACAATTTGGTCGTTTAGATGGGATTTTGCACAATGCTGGGATTTTAGGTGAGCGCGTTGAATTGGCCCACTACCCTGCTGAAGTGTGGGATGATGTAATGGCTGTAAATTTAAGAGCACCTTTTGTTCTTACTCAACATTTACTTCCATTATTAGAAAAATCTCAAAATGCCTCTGTTGTTTTTGCAAGCTCAGGTGTCGGTCGTGAAGCACGTGCGAAATGGGGCGCATACTCAGTTTCAAAAATTGCCATTGAAGCGGTCAGTCAAATTTTTGCAAAAGAAAATGTCTATCCAAATATCCGTTATAACTGCATTAATCCTGGTGCAACACGAACAGCTATGCGTGCTAAAGCATATCCTGATGAAGATCCGAAAGTATTGGCAACGCCTGAACAAATCATGCCAGCTTATTTATATTTAATGGGCGAAGACAGTATAGGTATGAATGGTCAGAGTATTGATGCTCAGGATTAGTTTTTTCAAAATTACATGATGAGGATCGTCAGATCCTCTTTTTTTAAATTATAGTTCTAACAAAACCTATTAAAAAATTTACCTTTAGATTTTAAAAGCTTAAACAAATAAGTCTCAACAACTTTTGAATACACCCATAAACTAAGAAATTATCTAATGGTAGTATCACTTACTTTGCTTTAAGCGTCTTAAGTATTTATAACTTAATAAAAACCCGACAATAATGTCGGGTTTTTATTTCATTCTGATCAGTCAAATAAACGATCGAAGAATGATTTCTTTTTAGGTGAAGATTTACTGTCCGCACCATCTAAAGATTCTTGTAACTCTTTTAAAAGTTCACGTTGACGTGCAGTTAAGTTGACTGGTGTTTCAATCACGATACGGCAAAGTAAATCACCTTGCATACTTGTGCGTACTGGTTTTACACCCTTGCCACGTAGACGGAACATTTTACCTGTTTGTGTTCCCTCAGGTACTTTCAAGTTCACACGACCATCAAGGGTTGGAATCTCAATTTCTTTACCCAATGCAGCATCAGCGATACTAATCGGCACATCCATATACAAGTCCGCGCCATCACGTTGGAAGATTTCATGTTCACGAACATTAACTTCTACGTATAGATCACCTGATTGACCATCACGAATCGCTTCACCTTTTCCAGTTAAACGAACGCGATCGCCATTATCTACGCCTGCAGGAATGGTAACTTCAAGTGTCTGTTGACGATCTTTAACACCTGAACCATGACAAGTGCCACAAGGATTTTTAATAATCTTACCTTGTCCGCGACAAGTGCTACACGTTTGCTGAACTGAGAAGAAACCTTGTTGCATACGGACCTGGCCAGCCCCGTGACAAGTTTTACAGGTTTCAACATCATTCGGGTTTTTAGAACCTTTACCATCACACACTTCACATGGTGCTGGCGCAGTAAAAGTGATTGTTTTCTTTACGCCACGTACAGCTTCTTCTAAGCTGAGCTCAAGCACATAACGTAAGTCTGAACCACGTCTTTGACGCTGTTGGCGACCGCCGCCACCAAACGCGCCACCGAAAATGTCACCAAACTGACTAAAAATGTCTTCAGCGCTAAAACCGCCACCGAAACCACCGCCGCCGCCACCGAAGCCGCCTTCAAACGCATTATGTCCCATGCGGTCATACATGCTGCGTTTTTCACTATCAGATAAAACTTCATACGCTTCAGCAGCTTCTTTGAATTTTTCTTCTGCTTCAGCATTATCAGGGTTACGGTCTGGATGATATTTCATCGCCAACTTACGGTAGGCTTTTTTAATTTCATCATCACTAGCTGTTTTAGAAACCCCTAAAACCTCATAATAATCACGTTTAGCCATGTCTGGCGATGCTCCACAAAAAAATTTGATATGACTTCTCTGCGGAATATGTTGGGGTCATATTCCGAGATTACAAGTAAATTAAATCATTATTTTAAAAAGCGGCTTTTTTCTGGAGATACTTAACTAAGCCTTTAAGCCATGCATTTAGGAGAAATAGCCATGCAATTGTGGTAAAAATGACACCAATCACCGTACACCCTTTCACCCATAACACACTATCCCAATAGATAAAGCAGGCAGGAATAAACCAAAGAGCAGCAAATGCGGCCATCATCATGAATAGCACAACATTTCGTGCAATCCATAATGCTTGAGCATGGATCCAGACTTCAGCGTCTTGCGCTTGAGCCACTTTTTGCGCTAAAAAATAGGCGATTGCAGCACTGATACCAGTGAACAATGCAAGAAACATGAATACATAAGACATCGTAATTAATCGACGATGTCTTGTTAAATTGTCTCGCCCCATGGATGCTTTTTTATACCTCAACCGAGTGCACATTCAGTTTTTTTATGTACTCAGCCCACTGTGTTATTTTGTGTTAAAAACTAGGGACTACTATATTGAATTTTTCAATGCTTCGCACCTAGTATTCACATAAAACTACGCGGTTTTTGACTCTTTTTTTACTTTAAACCATGCCGCATAGAGTGCTGGCAAGAAGAACAGCGTTAATAATGTTGCGATAATGAGTCCACCCATAATTGCTACCGCCATTGGACCAAAGAAGATACTGCGTGAAAGCGGAATCATCGCCAACACAGCAGCCAATGCAGTCAAAATAATTGGACGGGCACGGCGTACTGTCGCTTCTAAAATCGCTTCCCATTGAGAATGACCCGCTTTGATATCTTGCTCGATCTGATCAATCAAGATAAGCGAATTACGCATAATCATTCCAGATAAAGCAATGGTACCTAGCATCGCCACAAACCCGAAAGGCTTATTGAATATTAACAGGAACAATACCACGCCAATTAAACCCAAAGGCGCGGTCAAGAAAACAATAAACGAACGTGAAATACTCTTGAGCTGAATCATAAGCAAGGTAAAGACCACAGCCAAAAATAACGGCATGCCAGCATTTACTGAAGTTTGCCCACGTGCAGATTCCTCCACAGTGCCTCCCACTTCTACCAGATAACCACTTGGAAGTTCGGCACGAATTTTCTCAATAGATTCAGTTAATTCACCAACCACAGTAGCTGGTTGGAGTTTAGTCCGAATATCTGCGCGTACAGTAATCGTCGGCAAACGGTTACGATGCCAAATCAGACCATCTTCAAACTTATATTGAATATTCGCAATCTGTGCCAATGGAACTGTTGTACCTTGACTCGTCGGTACAGCGAGACTTTGTAACGATGCTACATCAACACGTTCCGCTTGATCGCCACGTAAACGAATATCAATTAACTCCCGTTTCTCACGATACTGATTAATCGCAGCGCCTGTTATTGAACTATTTAAGAAATTCGCCAAATCTAAGCTAGATACCCCTAACTGACGCGCACGATCTTGATCAATTTCAAGTGAAATAATTTTACTCGGCTCACCCCAATCTAAATGAACATTGGCGGTATTTGGATTTTCACTGATTGCTTGTGACACTAATTGTGCTCGTTGGCGAACAGTATTTAAATCTTCACCAGAAACACGGTATTGAATTGGATAACCGACTGGTGGCCCATTTTCTAATAGCGATACACGTGTCCGTACTTCAGGCAATAACTTACTAATTTCTTCACTCAGATTCTTTCTAATCTCATCTCGCTCATCTAATGAGGAAGCCAAAACCACAAATTGTGCAAAACTCGCCTGAGGCAATTGTTGATCAAGTGGTAAATAGAAACGTGGAGAACCTGTACCAACATAAGCGACGTAATTATCGATCCCTTTTTGAGTCGACAAGAATTTTTCTACTTTTTTAACCGCATTTTCTGTCGCTGTTAGAGAAGCACCTTCCTCTAGTTTTAGATCCACTAATATTTCAGCACGGTTTGATGGTGGGAAAAATTGTTGTGGAACAAATTTAAACATCAAAATTGACAAGACAAATATTGCAACCGTCGCAGCAATAACGGTTTTACGATAAGTAATACATAACTCAACCCAAGATCTAAATTTTTGATACGTCTTGGTTTGATATGGATCGTGATGCTCACCATGGTGTTGAACGACTGGTTGTGGCTCTGGTTGTTGACGTAATCTTGCCCATAAGCGTTGATACCACGGGGCTTTCTGATTCATTTGATTAAAATCAGGCAGTAATTTGTCACCTAAATAAGGAACAAACAGTACCGCTGCAAACCATGACACCACCAAAGCAATGGTTACAACTTGGAAAATTGAGCGAGTATATTCACCTGTGCTCGACGCAGCAGTGGCAATCGGCAAGAATCCAGCTGCAGTGATCAGCGTCCCCGTTAACATTGGAAATGCGGTCGACTTCCAAGCAAAACCTGCGGCTTTTAATCTGCTATATCCTTGTTCCATTTTAATGGCCATCATTTCAACTGCAATGATGGCGTCATCAACCAAAAGTCCAAGTGCTAAAATTAACGCGCCTAAAGAAATCTTGTGCAGTCCAACATCAAAGAAATTCATGCCTGCGAACGTCATTGCCAAGACCAAGGGAATAGAGAAAGCGACCACTAATCCTGTACGGAAACCTAAAGAGAAGAAGCTGACCAATAAGACAATAATCACGGCCTCTGCGAGCACTTTGATAAATTCGTGAATACTGCGTTGCACCGCTACAGGCTGATCTGAAACTTTTTTAAGTTCCATCCCTAAAGGTAAAGTTTGTTGTAGATCATTAAAGGTCTTTTCTAGATTTTTCCCTAGCGCAATGATGTCACCACCCTTACGCATAGACACCGCAATACCAATACCATTTTTGCCCATAAAGCGCATACGTGGTTGAGCTGGCTCACTAAAGCCACGGTAAACTTCAGCCACATCGCCCAATTGAATGGTCTTATCACCAACCAGTAATGGCATGTTCTTGAGATCTTCGACTGATTTCAATTGTCCGCTGACACGCACTTGAATACGATCTGAGCTTGTTTCAAAGAAACCTGCGCTCGCCATGGTATTTTGTTTTTGTAGTGCTTCTTGAATTGCAGAAACTGGAATACCCAATTGAGCGGTTTTCGTATTTGAAATTTCTATCCAAATTTTTTGATCTTGCAAGCCAACTAAATCAACCTTACCAACATCTTGTACACGTTGTAGTTGCAGCTGTAAGCGATCGGCATATTCCTTCATCACGGCATAATCAAAATCATCACCCGTTAAGACATAAATATTCCCAAAGGTGTCACCAAATTCATCGTTAAAGAATGGACCTTGAACACCGCTAGGAAGTTGGTGTTTGATATCTCCAATTTTTTTTCTAACCTGATACCAAACATTCGGTAATTCATGAGAACGCAGCGAGTCTTTGGCAACAAAGGTCACCATTGATTCACCAGGACGAGAATAGGCTGCAATACGATCATAGAGCCCCGTACTCATTAATTCTTTTTCAATGCGATCAGTTACTTGTAATGAAACTTCTTCCGCTGTCGCACCTGGCCAATAGGTTTGAACGACCATTACTTTGAAACTAAATGGAGGGTCTTCACTTTGTGATAGTTTTGAGTAGGAATAAACACCCAATATTCCCATCAAAATCATGAAATAAAGGATCAGTCCCTTATTATTTAACGCCCATTCTGACAAGTTAAAGTTCATATTTTCGCTCCAACTTGTCCTGCTTTCACATTCACTGCACGGTTTTGACGGTCAATCGGATTAATTTTTTGTTTATCTCGCAGTAAGTGTACACCGCCAACCACGACCCAATCAGAAGCTTTTAAACCTTGAGTCACAGGTACCGTATCACGACCATAAGCACCTATTTGAACATTCACCTTACGGATACTGTGATCTGGATTCACAACCCAAACATAAGGCTGATCTTCTGTTGCAGATACACTGGTCAAAGGAACATTAATCACATTTGAACTGATATTTGAAAAAAATACTCGCGCACTTTGTCCAAGTTGAATTGCTGAACGCCCTTCAGTCAAAGCAACTTTGACACTAAATGTTCTAGATTGGTCGGCAGCAGGTGAAATTTCACGCACATATGCGGCGAAACGCTCCTCTGGTTTTGACCATAGCGTAACCCAAGCTTTTTGACCTGTTTTAATTTCTGATACTGCTTGTTCTGGCACACCAATCACCACTTCACGATCACCATCTATCGCCAGTTGATATGCTGCCTGCCCTGCTGCGATCACTTGACCAACTTCAATACTACGCTCAGTGATGACGCCATTTTTATTGGCAATGAGTTGGTTATATCCCGTCTGATTACTACTCACTGCATAATTTGATTGTGCTTGTTTTAAATTGGACATAGCCGATTTATATTGATTTTCTACGGCATCATATTGCGAACGACTCACCGCATTAATAGGTAATAACTGCTTAAAGCGTTTGTATTCTTCTTCGGCAATTTTGGCTGCAGATTGCGCGCTTTCTAACTGAGCTTTTGAAGCATTTAACTGCAGTTGAGCATCTTTCACATCTAATTTTGCTAAGACTTGCCCGACTTTGACTCGATCCCCAACATCAACATAGCGTTCAGTAATTTGTCCTCCAACACGGAAAGCCAATGCCGTTTGCTGTCTCGCCTGAACTTCTCCTGCATAACTTTTCAGTTCATCTTGGGAAGTATTCGGCTGGGCAACCATCACAAATGGAATTTGTTCCTCTGTGGGTTTATCCTTACTACACGCGGTGAGTATCACGCTACAAATGAGCATTAGACTGTATGTGGCAAATTTTTGAGGACTCATGTGCACTGCTCTTATGTCAATTTTTAGGCAAATCAAATTAGGGATATTAATTTGATTATTTTTTAATTAATATACCGCATGGTACAGTAATTAAAAATCATTTTTCAAGGTATGACCTAAACTGTTTTTTTTGGATTTTTTTGTGCAAATGAATATTGGACGTCCTAAGGATTTAGTTAAAAAGAAACAAATATTAGAGGCAGCTAAACGTTTGTTTCTAAAACAGGGCTTTCATGGTTCAAGCATGAATCAAATTGCCAAAGAAGCTGGCGTGACTAAACTGACGGTGTATAACCATTTTCAAGATAAAGAATCGTTATTTACCTACGCAATTGCAGAAACGTGCGAAGAATCAATCAATGCTCGGCGAATCCAATTACACCCTGAATCCAATTTTTTAGAAGACTTCTATCAGGTATGTAGTTTAGCGCTGCAAATTGTCAATCTTCCTGAAGCCATTAAGCTTGAGCATTTATTATTAGAATTGGCAGCAGAGCAAAATCCTTTGGCTGAACCTTTTTATAATGCATCTCATAAGCGGTTATTTGTGGTTTGGACTGATTTTTTTGCTCAAGCGATTGAGCACGGATTTATCCAGAAAGATGATGCTGAAAAGCAAACACATTTGCTCCTTTCTTTACTCTTAGGGCATCGACATCATGAAGTATTGTTAGGTGTTCGTCAGGTTCCCAGTGAAGCAGAATGTGATGAAATTATTCATCAAGCCATCGAATTATTTATGCTGAAATACAAAAAATAGCTCTCTCCATTCTTAAATGGCGTATTTTTCACCTAATTTTCTTTAAATTATTTTGCAATCGCTTGGCATGTCATGAATAAGCGGTATAGTCAAAAGAACAAGAAAAGGAGAAAAAAATGATTCAACAAATTGATGCTCCATTACGTGAAGACGTACGCTTACTCGGTAATCTTTTAGGAGAGACTTTAAAAGAACAAGCTGGACAAGATTTGTTTAATCAAGTTGAACAAATTCGTGCACTCGCGAAAGGTGCACGTGATGGTGATAGCGAAGCTGAAAAACAATTAGAAAGTTTATTTTTAAGTTTAAAAGATGATGAGATTCTTCCACTGACACGCGCTTTTTCACATTTTCTGAACTTTGCCAATATTGCAGAACAATATCATGTGGTACGTAGCCGTCGCCAAAATGAGTTTGATGAAAACGGCGCTGCAGCGAATGTCCTTATTCCCCTTTTTGAAAAATTTCAACAACAGCTGATTTCAGCGGAAACCCTTTATCAACAAATTTGTGAGCTAAATATTGAGCTTGTACTCACCGCACATCCTACGGAAGTTAGTCGTCGCACCTTGATCCAAAAATATGATGGGATCAACGAGTGTTTATCTAAGTTTGATCAGCAAAAGCTGACCCCCAAACAGCGCGCTCAAGTTCTTTCTGAATTAAAACAATTGGTTTGTTCAGCATGGCAAACCGATGAAATTCGCCAACATCGTCCAACCCCAATTGATGAAGCAAAATGGGGTTTTACTACCATTGAGCAAACTTTATGGAACGCTATTCCTAAGTTTGTCCGTGAATTGAATCAATTGGTTCAAGAGCATTGTTCTCAAGCTTTACCTTTAGATATTGCACCTGTGCGGTTTGCATCTTGGATGGGTGGTGACCGAGATGGAAACCCAAATGTCACACACAAAGTGACTCAAGAAGTTTTATGGTTATCTCGATGGAAAGCCGCGGATCTCTACCTCCGAGATATTGAAGATTTACGTTGGGAGCTTTCTGTTCAGGCGTGCAGTGATGAACTAAAGACTGCCTTAGGTCAGCCTCATTCAGAGCCTTATCGTGAATATTTAAGAACAACACGTGAACGCTTAAAAATTACAAGAGAATGGCTCACTGCAAAATTACAAGGTCAACATTCTGATGTGGATCGTAGCCAGATTATTCATCACAAAGATGAGTTGTTGCAGCCATTATTGTTATGTTATCGCTCATTAGTCGATTCAAACCTTTCCGGTATCGCTCAAGGAAAGTTACTCGATTTTATTTATCGCGTGAATTGTTTCGGTATTGAGTTATTAAAACTAGATATTCGCCAAGAGTCAGGTCGTCATCGTCAAGCAATTTCAGCGATTACTGAGTATCTTGGACTTGGCAATTTTGAGACATGGACTGAACAAGCCCGTCAAAACTTCTTATTACAAGAACTGCAAAGCAAACGCCCTTTACTTCCTAAGCATCTTAATGAATCTGCTCAAAGTCTTATTGAGCATCCTGATGTTCAAGAAGTATTCGCTACCATGCGAACTTTGGCAGAACAACCTGCTGAAAGTCTAGGTGCTTATATTATTTCAATGGCGGAATATCCAAGTGACGTTTTGGCGGTTCTATTACTCCAAAAAGAAGCAGGTATTAAGCAACCTCTGCGTGTAGTTCCATTATTTGAAACGTTAAAAGATTTAGATGGCGCAGCTTCGACCATGAATACTTTATTCAGTATGCATTGGTACAAACAACATATTCAAAACAAGCACGAGGTCATGATTGGTTACTCTGACTCAGCAAAAGATGCAGGTTTCATGTCTGCAAATTGGGCTCAGTACCGTGCACAAGAAGAGTTAACAGCTATTGCCAAACAACATGGTATACAACTCACTTTGTTCCATGGTCGTGGTGGCTCAATTAGTCGTGGTGGTGCTCCAACCCAACAAGCACTATTTTCACAACCACCTGGCTCAATCTCAGGTGCAATCCGTGTGACTGAACAAGGCGAAATGATCCGATTCAAATTTGGATTAGAAGAAATCGCACTGCAAAATTTAGAGATTTATACCGCAGCTACCCTTGAAGCGACTTTACTGCCACCACCAGAACCCAAGGCAGCATGGCGCGAGTTGATGCACAAGATGACGGAACTCTCTGTGAATGTTTACCGTCAAACAGTCCGCGAAAACCCTCATTTTGTCCAATATTTAAGAACCGTGACGCCAGAGCTTGAATTACAGATGCTACCTTTGGGTTCAAGACCAGCGAAACGAAAAATCAGCGGTGGTATTGAATCCTTACGTGCAATTCCATGGGTATTTGCATGGACTCAAATTCGATTAATGCTTCCAGCATGGTTAGGTACTGGTGCAGCCATCAATCAAGTCATTTCAGAAGGTCACAAAGCTGAGCTAGATGAAATGTTAGAACAATGGCCTTATTTCCAAACTTTAATTGATATGTTGGAGATGGTGCTATCTAAATCAGATAGCAATGTCGCATTGTATTATGAATCTCATCTCACCCAAGATGAAAATCTTAAAGTATTGGGTGCGGAACTACGCCAACGCTTACATGATGCCGTACAAACTTTATTGGCGATGAAAGGTGAATCTAAATTACTCAGTTCTAATGAAGTTCTTGATCAAGCCATGAAGATTCGTAAACCCTATCTTCTTCCATTACACCTGTTACAAGCAGAACTCATGAAAAGACGTCGCGAATATTTAGCTGAACGAACTGTCGAACAAACTGAGGTTGACCATGCATTAATGGTAAGTATTGCAGGTATTGCTGCTGGATTACGTAATACGGGTTGATTTCACGACTGCCTATGCTCAAGTACCTTTATGGGCTTGAGCAATTTAGAGACTTTATTCTAATTTTCAGTAATGACAACGAAGCACCTATAAATTTTTTACTCAATATGGATATAGATTTTTTTGATATAGCTGAATTGCAATAGGCTGATTTTACTTTATTTTTAAAACATATTTTTTTTACCGATGGGTAAAAATTCAATAAAAGTCAGACCATTAGTTTTAATAATTTTGCAAGAAACAGATGATTTCTCATAAAACAGGCGTATGATGTGCACAATTTAACTATTGAGTGCTCACTTTATGACCAGTTGGTTTCCTAAATGGCGTCCCTTTACGGATGATATTGATACGCGTCCTGTTGGCACGACCGAATATTTACCTCCTGCGCAAAGTGTAGTTCTTGGCATTCAACATGCTTTTGCCATGTTTGGTGCGACAGTTTTAGCACCATTATTAATGGGTTTTGATCCTAATCTTGCCATATTAATGTCAGGTATTTGTACCCTGTTATTTTTCCTCATCACTGGCGGTCGAGTGCCCAGTTATTTAGGCTCAAGCTTTGCTTTTATTGGTGTAGTCATCGCGGCAACGGGATATGCCGGTGCTGGAGCAAATGCGAATATTGCATTAGCTGCTGGGGGAATTATTACCTGTGGTGTACTTTATGCCTTAATTGGTTTTCTGGTGATGGCAACAGGTACTCGATGGATTGAAAAGCTCATGCCTCCTGTCGTAACAGGTTCTGTGGTCATGATCATCGGTCTGCATCTTGCACCGGTAACGGTAAAAAGTGTCGCGGGTAATCCATTTAATATGTGGATGGCATTGATTACTGTCATTTGTATGGCTTCAATTGCAGTATTCACCAAAGGGATGCTACAACGCCTACTTTTACTTGTGGGTTTGGTGCTGTCTTATATCGTATACTTTGTTATTACGAATATCATGGGTTACGGTACTCCAATTAACTTCACGCCGATTACACAAGCTGCATGGTTTGGTCTGCCTAACTTTCATGCTCCTGAGTTCAGTATGAACGCGATGCTCATCATTGCTCCTGTAGCTTTAATTTTAGTGGCTGAAAACTTAGGTCACATCAAAGCAGTCTCTGCCATGACTGGTGAAAATCTAGACCCACATATTGGTAAAGCGTTTGTAGCCGATGGTGTTGCAACATCATTAGCCGGTGGTGTAGGTGCTCCAGGCATGACCACTTATGGGGAAAATATTGGCGTGATGGCTGTGACACGTGTCTATTCCACGATTATTTTTGCCATCGCAGGTGTATTCGCAATTTTCCTTGGCTTATCACCAAAATTTGGTGCAATTATTCAAACCATTCCAACTGCGATTCTTGCAGGTGCATCAATTGTGGTGTTTGGTTTAATTACCATCGCTGGTGCTAAAATTTGGATCGAACATCGTGTCGATTTCTCTAAAAATAAAAACCTCATGATTGCTGCGATCACGCTGATCTTAGGTACTGGTGACTTTGCGCTTCAATTTGGTAGCTTCAATTTAGGTGGTATTGGAACGGCTACCTTTGCTGCATTATTCCTGAATTGGTTCTTTAGCTTAGGTGGAAAGTCTAACTAAAAATCTATCGCATATAAAAAAAGAGAGCTTAATGCTCTCTTTTTTAATTTTTTATTCTAATTAAGTATTTTAAGATTTTTTTCAATCGGTTGAGGTCGACCAAAATAATAGCCTTGAAACGTATTACAGCCATTTTCTTTCAGAACTTGGAATTGCTCTTCAGTTTCTACACCCTCTGCCACCACATTCAGATCGAGAATCTGTGCTAAATCAATAATCGTTTTCACAATAGCAATATCGCGTGGATTACCGACAATATTTTCTACAAATGAACGATCAATTTTGAGTTGATCCAGTGGAAGCATTTTGAGGTAATTCAATGAAGAATATCCTGTTCCAAAATCATCCATAGAGAATCTTAATCCACGCTCGATGAGCTTTTTCATTTTCTCAATTGAGTTATGCATATCGGTATAGAACATGCTTTCAGTGAGTTCTAAACGTAATAATGTTGGATCAATTCCTGCTTCATCAATAATCCGAAGCACATTTTTATCAAAGTCAGTCTTACGGAATTGTTCGACACTAATATTGACTGAAATCGTCCAGTTTGAAGATTCTGGGTATTGGCTCCAATCTTTTAACTGTTGGCATGCTAATACTAATACACGATTACCAACATCATGTATGAGATCAGTTTTCTCCACTTCTTCAATAAATCGACCTGGTAAAATTAAACCGTGTTCAGGATGACTCCAACGTAGCAAAGCCTCATACCCGATCACTTCCTCTTCGCGATTTACTAAAATCTGATAATAAAGTTGGAACTCATCTCGTAATAAAGCTAATCTTAAATCATTTAATAAAGCAGCTTTAGCAATAACACTTTGTTCCATTTCAGGATCAAAAACACATATGCAGTTTTTACCATTTTCTTTAGCTTGATACAGCGCCATGTCGGCGTACTTAAGCAACTCATTTTTTGGCAATTTTGAATTACGGAAAATAAAAATTCCGATACTAGAGCTAGTATGAATTTTATTATCCTTTAATACGAAAGGCTCATTTAATGCAGCACGAACTTTATCAGCGATTTGCATCACTGCTTGATTAGCAATCGTTTCATCTGGATCTAAATCTGAAAGAATAATTAAAAACTCGTCTCCACCAAGACGGACAATTGCATTCTGCTGTGCCACACACTCCATAAGACGCACCGAGACCATTTTGAGTAGGTCATCTCCACGATCGTGTCCTAACGTGTCATTAATATTTTTGAAGTTATCCAAATCCAACATCATGAGTGCACTATGTGTACCATTTTGTTTACATGATTCAATCACCGCCAACATGCGTTCTTGCATAAAACGGCGGTTAGGCAATCCCGTTAATTCATCATGTAATGCCATATAACGTGCATGGTCTTCGGAATTTTTTAGCTGTGTGATATCAGTTCGAATGGAGATATAGTTTTGTAAAACGCCATTATTATCTTTAAGCGGCACAATCGTGGTTTCAACCCAATATAAAGAACCATTTTTAGCTCGGTTACAAATTTCGCCTTTCCAAATTTCTCCACTCGAAATGGCTTTCCACATATATTTAAAAAAACTTCTCGGGTGATAGCCTGAATTAATAATTTTATGTGTTGATCCGACCAGTTCTTCATAAGAATACTGTGAGATATTACAAAACTTCTCATTGACATGAGTAATGACGCCACGTGCATCTGTTATGGCTACAATTGAATGTGCATCAATGGCTACTTTATAGTTTTCAAGATCCTTGACTATTTTTTCTAATTGTAACTGGGTATCCATAGCGCCTTCGACCGTCAGTCTAAAAAGTGATGTATCCAAATGTTAACTTAATATTATTTTTTGTAACACTAAGCTTTGTTGAACCAGTTCACAAATCGGCTATATATTTTGTAAATTTCAATGAATAAAAGAGGAAACTAAGTTCCTCATTCTTATTAAGAATTCCGACTATTATGGTCGTATTTCTTTTAACTCTCTTTGAATAAAGTGTTGAATCATCTCTCGATATATTTTTTCCATGAGTAATGGATCCACACCATTCTTTGTAGCCAATTCACGTATTTTTTCAATCACTATTTCAACACGTTCAGGTGACTGTACATCTTGTATAGTTCTTTTAAAACGAACTGCCTGATCTACATAATATTGGCGTAAACCAATTAATTCTGTTATGGCTTGATCAATTGAATCTATTTGTGCTCGAGCTTGCTGAAGGGTTTCGCATTTTTCTTTATTGATTTTCAATTGATTCGGTATCCCTGTGTTCAGATTCATTTTCACTTTTGTACTTTTGTTCTAACACATTACTGAAAATACTTTCAATCATCCATACACGATATAAGCTATTAAACACATAACTCTTTCCATCGATACGAAGCTCAAGCACTGGTAAATCAGGTTGTGATTTCATCTCACAGAGTAATTGATTTTCTTCCAGCTTTTGACTGATCGACTCTTCAGTGAGCGTTGTGATATTCAAGTTCTGTTTTAAGGCTTGAATATGAGGTCGATACGATAGATCTTTACCTTTACTCCATACAGCCTGCAAGATTTCATACATTGCATCAAGACGTTGATCCTCAGGCACACTGTAAAACAATCGTGCTATTTCATATGTCGCCTGCTGAGTCGGTCGGCAAAACGGCGTAAATTTTACTTCTGTTCGTTTAGATAAACGAGTTGCCAAACTCCAATCAAATAAATCTCGTCCCTGATATTGCAATGGATAAACGGTAAGTTGGATATCGTAATAATCGGCAAGTTCCTCTTTAATATAAGCTAATAATAACCAAGAGATCGGATCTTCTAATGCAATATAGAGGTCCAACTCAGGATTCATCGCCTGAATCTCAGATAATTCTTCAGCATCATTCATTAGGTGTTCCCGCCACTCAATATGATTGATGAGAAAAATAGGATTACCGGTCAAGAGTCTTTGTTGTTTTAAACGGCGGGTCAATCTTAATAAATCATCTACCGCATGATACCGACGATTACCGAGCTCAAAAAAGCTTGCTAAAACTGGCGTGTGATCAAAAGTTCGCTCAGCGATTTGTTGTTCTTTTCGATGTCGACTGGCCATGACATACAAAGTACGTAATTTTCCATACTGCTGTTGCCACAACATATGGAAGACATCTTCCAATAAATAGAGAAAATTTTCACCTGTTAATGGGGTATTTCGTAAAATCGTTTCTGCCTGTTGAATCGCTTCAGCACCTGGTATTTCAGGCTTTTCATTATCGAATCCGAAACGATGCTGGTACGCTAAAATTTGGGCATCACGTAGACTGTAATCTTGCCACTCTTCAGGACTCATATCATTTGGAGCTTCAGCAGCAGTATCTGAGATAACAATTTTTAACGGCTTAATTTCATCTTTTAAAATGTCATTTAATTGTGCCAATTGCTGGACTGCAAGATAACTATACACATCATCTAAACGAAGATAGATCGTTAAACCCTGCTCAGTTGACAAGACCTCTTGACGATTTGGTTTCTGATAAAACCAACTCGATCGTAGCGGATCAAACCAACGGCGTAACAATGACATGAGATGTGCCTCAGATGATTTTACTGGTAAACTATGTGCTCAAAGTATCGAATTCATCGCTTTTTCTAAAACTAAAAAAGTTTGAACGCGAGCAAAACTTATATCAAGACAAAGAGAATTGATCAATATTTATGACCTTTCTATCAAATATTGTCATTAATGTAATTGACGCTTTCAGATGAAATTCAAACTTTTCGTGATTAAAAAAGCATCCCGAAGGATGCTTTTGAATCATGATTGATCTAGTTTATAAGCAGATTAGATATCGCGTACCGCACCTTTTGCAGCACTTGTTGCATGCATTGCATACGCTTTCAGTGCTTTAGATACTTTACGTGGACGCTCTTTCGCAGGCTTCCAACCTTTAGCTTCTTGTACTTCACGGCGCGCAGCCAATACATCATCAGCAACTGCTAAGTGAATCGTACGGTTTGGAATATCAATTTCGATACGGTCGCCATCTTCAACTAAAGCAATTGCACCGCCTTCAGCCGCTTCTGGAGACACGTGACCAATTGAAAGACCTGATGAACCACCCGAGAAACGACCATCAGTCACAAGCGCACAGTCTTTACCTAAGCCTTTTGATTTTAAGTAGCTTGTTGGATACAGCATTTCTTGCATACCCGGACCACCTTGTGGACCTTCGTAACGAATCAGAACCACGTCACCTGCTACGATTTTGCCGCCTAAGATTGCTTCTACTGCATCATCTTGGCTTTCAAATACGCGTGCTGTACCGTTGAATTTCAGAATCGAGTCATCTACACCAGCCGTTTTTACGATACAACCATCAAGTGCGATGTTACCGTAAAGGACTGCTAAACCGCCGTCTTTAGAGAAAGCATGTTCTGCATTACGAATCACGCCATTTTCACGGTCGCCATCAAGACGTGTGTAGTAACGGTCTTGTGAGAATGCTGTTTGTGTTGGTACACCGCCCGGTGCTGATTTATAGAAGTTATATACCTCTTCATTTTCAGTACGAATAATGTCCCACTTATCTAAAGCGTCTTTTAATGTTTTTTCGTGTACGGTTGGTACAGAAGTATCTAACAAACCTGCACGGTCTAGTTCGCCAAGGATCGACATGATACCGCCTGCACGGTGGACATCTTCCATGTGAACATTTTTAACCGCAGGTGCAACTTTACACAGTACAGGCACTTTACGTGATAAACGATCGATATCATCCATTGTAAAATCAACTTCTGCTTCATGCGCAGCCGCTAATAAGTGAAGTACTGTATTGGTAGAACCACCCATCGCGATATCTAAAGTCATGGCATTTTCATAAGCAGCTTTAGGGGCAATGTTGCGTGGTAATACGCTGTAATCATTTTGTTCGTAATGGCGTTTTGTGATTTCAACAATCAACTGACCCGCACGCTCAAATAGTTTTTTACGGTTGGCATGCGTTGCAAGTGTTGAACCATTACCCGGTAATGATAAACCTAATGCTTCTGTCAAACAATTCATTGAGTTTGCAGTAAACATCCCTGAACATGAACCACAAGTTGGACATGCAGAACGTTCGTATGCTTTTACTTCTTCATCTGTGTAGTTGTCATCTGCAGCAACAATCATGGCATCCACAAGGTCAATCGCTTGTTCACCACCACGAATTTGGACTTTACCAGCTTCCATCGGGCCGCCTGAAACAAACACCACAGGAATGTTTAAGCGCATTGCCGCCATCAACATCCCTGGTGTGATTTTGTCACAGTTCGAGATACAAACCATTGCATCTGCACAGTGTGCATTGACCATGTATTCAACTGAGTCAGCAATCAAGTCACGCGATGGTAATGAATACAACATTCCGTCGTGACCCATTGCAATACCGTCGTCTACTGCGATTGTATTAAATTCTTTAGCTACACCACCCGCTTGTTCAATCTGACGTGCAACAAGCTGACCTAAGTCTTTAAGATGCACATGACCCGGTACGAATTGTGTGAATGAGTTGACTACTGCAATAATTGGTTTGCCAAAATCTTCGTCTTTCATTCCAGTTGCACGCCATAAGCCACGTGCACCCGCCATATTTCTTCCGTGTGTTGATGTTTTCGAACGATAGTCAGGCATTTTTATTTCCAACTTAAGCTGAGCTCGATGAATATGTATTCAATCTGGCTAAATGATACTGAAATATAAGGCTAAATCAGTTGAACCTTACTTCTATTATGACAGCTTTCTGATTAACAGTTAACCATTGCTTGCAATTGTTCGTATAGGTCTGATTTGCCCTCAACGATCTAAATCGATGTAAGAGATGTGATCTACTATAAACCCTTATCTGAAATCGTAATACAAAACTTTCATGAATCTTTTTTTAAAAATACATAAATTTTATTAATCACACCTTAAGCACAAAATGCACATGAAAACGTTTCAAATTACGACCTTATTTGGGCGAAAATCGCTTTTGGCATATAATGTTCTTTATATTGTTTTGGAAGTGTCTGAGTGAAAATCATCTTTGCGGGAACCCCTGAATTTGCAGCGAGTGCATTAGCAGCTTTGCTAAAGACTTCTCATGAAATTGTTGCTGTGTATACGCAGCCAGACCGTAAAGCAGGACGTGGACAAAAACTAACAGCGTCAGCGGTAAAGCAATTGGCGCTTGAGCACAATATTCCTGTTTACCAACCTTTACATTTTAAATCGTCGACTGAGGAAGGTTTGGCTGCTCAAGCTGAACTCAAGTCTTTCAATGCTGATGTGATGGTGGTCGCAGCATACGGTTTAATCTTGCCTCAAGTCGTTTTAGATACACCTAAATACGGCTGCTTGAATATTCATGGTTCCTTATTGCCTCGCTGGCGAGGTGCAGCCCCTATTCAACGTGCTATCGCGACAGGTGATACTGAAACAGGTATTACGATCATGAAAATGGCAGCTGGTCTAGACACTGGTGACATGATGTTTAAAACGATCTGTCCTATTACGGCTGAAGATACTTCCGCAACCTTACATGATAAACTGGCTCAACAAGGGGCTGAAGCCACTCTCGCTGTTTTAGAAAGTGAAGACACTTTAAAGCATTATTTAGATACACGTGAAGTTCAAGATGAATCACTTACAGTGTATGCACATAAACTGTCGAAGGCTGAAGCTCAAATTAACTGGGCAAATGATGCTGTGACGATTGATCGAAATATCCGTGCTTTCAATCCTTGGCCCGTAGCTTTCACTCCTATTGATGAAACCAACAATTTACGTATTTGGAATTCGAAACTTTCTTCACTCACTCCATCAACTCAACAAGTCGGTGAAATCATCGGTGTCGATCAGGATGGTGTTCACGTTGTGTGTGGTGATCATCAAGTGATTTGCCTCACTCAACTTCAGTGGCCAGGCGGTAAAGCGCTCAATGCTGCACAAATTCTACAAAGTCAAAAATTGCAGCCAGGACAGATCTTCGCATGAGCCAACAATCTTCTCATTTAAATTTACGCGGACATGTGATTAAAACATTACTGGCCGTTCAGAATGGGCAATCCCTCACCTCTGTTCTTTCCCAACATCTTTCATTGGTTGGTGAGCGTGATCGGGCCTTATTTCATGAATTGACTTTAGGCACTTTACGCCAATGGCATGCACTTAAAGCAATTACTCTCCCTCTTCTGACTAAACCGCTCAACAACGAAACCGTTGAAAGCTGCCTATATTTAGGTTTATATCAACTGCTTTGCACGCGTATTCCAGCACATGCGGCTATCTCAGAAACGGTAACAGCCACCAAACAACTTGGTTTTGAAGCTTTAAGTGGCGTCGTGAATGCGATTCTACGTCGTGTTTCACGTGAAACTGAAGAATTCGGCGAAGCATTAGACCAAGCCCATGGTTTACCTAGTTGGCTATTTAAACGCTTGAAAAAAGATTGGCCAGAGCATCTTCAAATGCTTTCAGCTGAGCTTAAACTGGCTGCGCCTTTGACACTACGTGTAAATGAACGACAGGTAAGCCGTGAGGAATATTTAGATATTCTTGATGAAGAAGGGATTGATGCTCATCCATGTGAATGGTCCGATGTAGGCATTATCTTAGATCAATCCGTGCATATTCCTCACCTCCCTGGCTTTGAAGAAGGTGGTTTTTCTGTTCAGGATGAACATGCTCAACTTTGCGCGACCTTGTTGCCGAATCTTGATGATAAGATCGTAATTGATGCATGTGCGGCTCCAGGTGGAAAAACAGCACATATTTTAGAGTGTTATCGTCCTAAAAAGCTGTATGCGATCGATCACGACACAAAGCGTTTAAGCCGCGTAAGTGAAAACTTAGAGCGTCTTGCACTTAATCATTATGCTCCAGTAGAAATACTCCCTGCTGATGCTACGGTATGGTCTGCACCTGAACAAGCTGACTGTATTATTCTCGATGCACCGTGTTCTGCTATTGGAGTTGTACGACGTCATCCAGATATTCGTTTACTTCGCCAATCTACCGATATCCAACAAACGGTTGCTCTTCAAAAACAGATTCTGAATCATATGTGGCAACAACTCAAAGTTGGCGGGTCAATGCTTTATATTACCTGCTCGATTTTGAAAGCTGAAAATGAACACCAAATGATTGATTTCTTCAACACGCATGCAGATGCTCAAGAAATCAAATTAAATGTAAATTGGGGAATTGAACAAATCCACGGCCGTCAGTTATTGCCACAACAAGGTCATGGTGATGGATTCTATTATTGTTTAATTCAAAAGATTTAATGCTATTTTTTAAGATAGTTTATTTCTAATTTATCGACATATTAAAAAAGCCATGACTCATGTCATGGCTTTTTTAATATTGATCTGAAGTAGTTTAATCTTCAAGCTCATCTGGGTTTTTTGCCAAATGAATCATGGCTAAAATAAGACCACCCCATAACAGCACTGTTGAGATAATAAGCATCATTAAAGCAGAAGTATTCATCTTATTTCTCCTCAGGTCCATTGTCTTTTAGACGACTAAAAACAACCGCACAGAATACAAAGATTGCAACTACACCGCCACCAATTGGCAATAGAATCTCAATTGGATAACCGCCATAGCCTTCAGTAAATATTGAGTTCAAAGTTAGCAATAACGCAGCTAACAATGAAATTGGCGTGACTATCGTCAACATGAAGTTCCAACCAACACCTAGCTTAATACTAGAATATTGATTTACATGCTCTTGAAGTTGCTTTAACAATGGTCGACGGAACCATGACACCAATACAATTGATAATAAGCCACCCGCGACAATACCAATATTATTGGCAAAGTAATCGATAATATCGACAAAGGTAATCGCGCTGTGAGTTGAGAACAATAAAGTTGAAACAATTGCTGAACCACCTGCAATAATTGTCACAGCCTTCTTACGAGACCATCCTAACTTGTCTTGAAAACCTGCGATTGGAACTTGAAGAATACTGACCATGGATGTAATCCCTGCAACTGTTAAAGATGCAAAGAACAAGAAGCCAAATAAGTCTCCGCCAGCCCCCATGCTTGAAATGATTTTAGGGAAAGCGATAAAAGCTAAACCAATACCACCAGATACAACATCGTCAACTGAAGCACCCGCACTGTAGGCCATGAAACCTAATGCTGCAAATACCCCAATACCAGCTAAAATTTCAAAAGATGAATTTGCAAGAGCAACGACTAGTCCAGAACCAGTTAAATTCGTTTTTTTCTTCAAATACGAAGCGTAGGTCAACATAATCCCGAAACCAACGGATAACGAGAAAAAGATATGACCAAATGCAGCTAACCATACTTTATAATTGCCCATCGCTTCCCAGTTTGGTGTAAAGAATGCATTTAAACCTTGGACAGCACCTGGTAAACGAATAGCTTGAATCACGAGAATCGTAAATAAAACCACCAATAATGGCATAAAGATCTTATTCGACAATTCCACGCCTTTCTTCACCCCACCATACAGGATGAACATAACGATCGCCCAAACGACAACCAAACCTATAAATAAGGTCGGAACAAATCCAAATGCTAAACCTTCGCCATTTTGAAGATAGGTAGTGAAAAAGAATTTCTCTGTATCACTTCCCCACTGTTGACCAAACGAGTAGAACATATAACTACCCGCCCATGACAATACACTGGCATAGTAAATACCAATAATTAATGTCACAGCGACTTGCCACCAACCCAATGATTCACCATTCATCAACTTCTTGTAAGCTGTGGGTGGGGCTTTACGGTATTTATGTCCAACTGCATAATCTAAAAATAAAAGTGGGAGACCGGCAGCAAAAATTGCAACCAGATAAGGGATTAAAAATGCCCCGCCACCATTTTCATATGCGACATAGGGAAAACGCCAAATATTGCCTAAACCTACTGCAGAACCAATAGCTGCAATAATAAAACCTGATCTGGCGCTCCAATTTTCACGTGAAGCTGTCATATAGTACCTAATCCGTAAATGGGTACACGCTTACTGCTATTGTTGATGTTATCTCGCAAGTAATTGCATACCATTAAAATTTTTTTGTTTGAATCAGAAACGGCCTTTTGAGCATTTTTTTCGAATTACAAACCACCCCCTTATTTAATATTCTTGGTTAAAGAAAGATGAAATAAAGGATGTTTAATGAATCAACAATAGCGCTTTTAATCAGATTTTTCTGTAATTAATTCAGGAAAAAACTGTGTTTCATCATTTTTTTATTCTTATTGATTAATTTTAACTCAATATGTTTATTTTTAAATCACTGCGTTAATCTAAACTAAATAATTTAAAAGGAGCGTTATGCTCCTTTTAACATAAAAAATAATTATCCTTGTTTAATCACAAGCAAACGCTCTTCTTGCATATCTCGAATTGCTGATTGAATCCCTTCTCGACCTAGACCCGAATCCTTAACGCCACCATAAGGCATATTATCTACACGGAATGATGGAATATCATTAATGATGACACCACCTACATGTAAATGATTCCACGCATACATCATTTTATTCAGACTTTTTGTATAAACGCCAGCTTGTAGACCAAATCGGCTTTGATTAATTGTAGCAATGCCTTTTTCAAAATCTTTGTACTTCTCTAGAATGGCAACGGGTCCAAAAGCTTCATCTTTATAAATTTCTAAAGACGCATCAACATTTTCTAACAATATTGGATCAAATAAAGCCCCTTTAACCTGACCTTCAACTAAAACTTTGGCGCCTTTCTTTACCGCTTTATCGACCCATTTTTTAAGCCTTTTAGCTTCTGCCTCCTTGATCATAGGGCCACATAAGGTCGAGTCTGAATTCGGATCGCTCGCTTTGATTTTTTTTATTTTGGAAATTAATTTCTTCTTTAAATCCGTATAAATATTTTCATGGACTAAAATTCTTTGGACACTAATACAAACTTGACCTGCATGGTTATAAGCTCCCCCAATAAGACGATCAATTAACACATCAGATATTTCAGTATCAGGTTCAATTAAAACAGCAGCATTTCCACCAAGCTCTAAGGTGACTTTTTTTCGACCAGCACGTGCTTTCATATCCCAACCGACTTCATCCGATCCAGTAAAACTGAGTAATTTGAATCGGTCATCGGTTACCAAGATATCTGCCTGTTCGCGAGGACAAGGTAAAACTGAAAATGCACCTTGAGGTAAATCAGTTTCCGCCAACACTTCTGCAATTTTTAGAGCAGAAACTGGTGTAAGTGACGCAGGTTTCAGTACGAAAGGACACCCTGCTGCAATTGCAGGTGCAATTTTATGAGCAGTTAAATTAAGTGGAAAATTAAAAGGACTAATTAATGATATAGCACCAATCGGAACATGTTTAATCATACCTGTATAACCCTGTGCAGCAGCTGTCACAGCCAATGGCATTAAACGCCCATCGTCCATTTGTGTAACAGCATCAGCAGCGATTTGAAAGGTATTTATAAGACGCTCAACTTCAGCCTGAGCTGCTTTTAATGGCTTTCCACCCTCTGCAATCAGAATTGCAGTTAATTCCTCTCTCATTTCGCCAAAGCGTTTGACACAATGTAATAAAATCTTTTGCTTTTGAAATGGTTCTAATTTTGCCATTGCCTGTTCTGCATCAATTGCAGATTGGATTGCTTTTTCTAAAGTATTTGCATCTGCTAAGGCTACTCGGGCAAATATTTTTTGGCTAAATTTATCTTTTACTTCAAGCCATTGACCTGTTTGGGATGCTTTAGAGGCAACATAAAGAGAATAATCACACTCAATTTTTTTTTCTGAATTGGTCATCACGTATCCTTAAATATATTCGGATTTAAAACTTTTAAATTCACTATATCATGACCTCTCAAGCAACTTCTGTTCATGAGTAATTAAGTAATATATTTTTCACTCTTACTTTTTATTATGTAAATGCCTCTATTGCATCTCGCATGCATTTTAGTCACTCATTATTTAAAGCATTAAAAGACAACCACGACCAATTGATTAGGCGATCATTTTTCTATGTACACAGGTGTACCAATAGAAACTAATCATACTTTATGAATTTGAGCATCAGATGGATAAGAGAGGTTGCTATAACTGTTCAAGACATAAAATTTATCGTCTATATGATTATTTATTTCAATTTATATATATAAAAAAACACCC
This sequence comes from Acinetobacter sp. ANC_7511, assembly GCF_056779975.1. Taxonomy (NCBI): domain Bacteria; kingdom Pseudomonadati; phylum Pseudomonadota; class Gammaproteobacteria; order Moraxellales; family Moraxellaceae; genus Acinetobacter; species Acinetobacter sp. ANC_7511. The sequence goes on along the minus strand of NZ_JBWYIY010000015.1, from coordinate 58 downwards.
CCTTGTATTGAAGGGGGTGTTTAGAATAATGAGCTGGCGATGACTTACTCTCACATGG
>NZ_JBWYIY010000014.1:0-110165 GCF_056779975.1 Acinetobacter sp. ANC_7511 | reverse complement strand
AAGAAATTTAAATCCTATGCTTGACTCTTGTGGTTAAAAACAGGACATTTTAAATGGTTTATCACATAGACATTTTAATTGGTGAATAACAGAAATTCCCCTCAAAGTGTAAATTAATTATTTCTTTAAAATAGCTATATTCATTTTTTTCATATTCATTTGTATCATCCATAAGCAAGAAAACATGCGCTTTTAAAGCCGTGTCACTTGCAGAACTTGCATCGTTCAAGGGACAATAAGCCAAACTAAATTGTAGTCCTTATTATGTCCCAAACTTTAGACGTTCTCGGCGGTATTAGCGCTGAACAATTCCTTACGGAATATTGGCAAAAAAAACCGCTCCTCGTTCGTAATGCAGTTCCTGAAATTGTGGGTTTACTTGAACCCAATGATGTTATGGAGCTTGCACTCGATGAAAACGTGGCTGCACGTTTGATCAAACAAAAAGATCGTGACCCTAACCAATGGAATGTGAAGTCATCGCCACTGCTCAAAGCAGACTTCCAAAAAATGCCAAAATTATGGACACTACTCGTTCAAGCGGTCGATCACTATTCGTTTGATCTTGCTGAGTTATGGAAAAAATTTCCTTTTATTCCTCAATGGCGTCGTGAAGATATTATGGTGTCTTACGCACCACAAGGTGGTTCTGTCGGTAAACACTTCGATTTTTATGATGTATTTTTAGTTCAAGGTTACGGACATCGCCGTTGGCAATTAGGCCAAATGTGTGATGAACAGACAGCACTCGTTGCAGGTCAGCCTTTAAAACTTTTGCAAGAAATGGAAGTTCATTTTGATGAAGTTTTGGCGCCAGGAGATTTACTATATGTCCCACCTGGTCTTTCTCATTATGGCGTAGCTGAAGATGAGTGTTTAACCTATTCTTTCGGTTTCCGCATGCCAAATATCTCAGACATGATGGATAGTCTTGGTGATTTTTTTTCAGAACAAGAGCAACTGAAAAAACCATTATTAGATATCACACGCTCTGTCAGCACTGCTGTCGGCGAAATTTCAGATCATGAGCTTAGCTATTTGCGCGAACAACTTTTAGCTCAACTGCAAAATCCTGAGATGCTAAATGAAGCCATCATGTGTCTCGCTTCGCAACCTGGTTATCCTAACAATATTCCAGAAAATGACGAAATTGGAACAGGTGATTTAGAAGAAGCACTTGAAGAAGGTTATTTATTAAAAATCGAACCTGCTTCACGTTTGCTTTATAGCAACTTCAATGATGAACTTAACTTTTGGGCAAATGGAGAACGCTTATGCATCTCCGAAGAATTTAAACCCCATTTAAAACGTATCGCTGATGGTGAAATGATCGCTTTGGATGAAAATTTATATGATCAACACATTCTTGAAGATCTCGCGGAACTCTTGAATAATTCGATCATTATGTTGCTTCCTTCGGAAGAAAACTAAACCCATAAATATAAATTGTTAGCTTACAGCTGTAAGCTAACAATTCACTACTTGTCTGATTCCATAGAAGTTCGTATGGTAATTGCAGTAAAGAACGATGGAAAATAAAAATGGCAAGTCCTGCTCAAGCAATAAGACATAAATTACTGAACACTTTTTTTTCAAGACATTCTGTATGGTTCGCATGTATTATCATCGCCCTGAGTATTACATGGCTTAGGCTATTTTACAGCCCCCATTATATTTATTATTTTCTATCCGACAGTGTCATTAATATTATTTGGCTACTGACCAGTTTACTCAGTGTCTTAGGCCTATATGATGTACTTCAAAATAAACATTCGATTTTAAAGAACTACCCAATCATGGGGCATTTTCGCTTCTTATTTGAAGATTTCAGACCCGAAATTCGTCAATATTTTATTGAATCAGACCAAGACGCTTTACCCTTTTCAAGAATGCAACGTAGCTTAGTTTATCAGCGTGCAAAGAATGAAAATGCTGATAAGCCTTTTGGTTCAATTATTGATGTATATCAAGATGACTATCGTTTCATTACTCACTCTCTTGCACCGAAACTCCCAGCTGATACCAGCACCTTCCGTATTAAAGTGGGTAATGATCAGTGCGCTCAACCTTATAGTGCATCAATCATGAATATCTCAGCAATGAGTTTTGGGAGTTTAAGTGCTAATGCAATACGCGCACTTAATCTCGGTGCCCACATGGGTCAGTTCTATCATGATACTGGCGAAGGAAGCCTAAGCCCCTACCATCTTGAAAATAATGGAGATATTGTTTGGCAAATTGCCAGTGGATATTTTGGTTGTCGAACTGAAGACGGTCTATTTGATCCTGAAAAATTTAAAGCTCAAGCCAAACATCCCAATATCAAAATGATTGAGCTAAAACTGTCTCAAGGTGCAAAACCAGGTCACGGCGGTATTTTACCCAAACATAAAATTACAGAAGAAATTTCGAAGATTCGTGGTGTTCCTCGTGATCGCGATTGTATTTCCCCGCCAAGCCACCCTAGCTTTAATACACCGATTGAAATGATGCATTTTATTCAAAAGTTACGTGAACTATCAGGTGGTAAACCTGTTGGATTCAAATTATGTATCGGACAGCCTTGGCAATTTATGAGTATTGTCAAAGCGATGCTTGAAACCAATATTGTTCCTGATTTTATCGTCGTAGATGGATCAGAAGGTGGAACCGGTGCTGCACCGATTGAATTTAGCGATAATATCGGAACACCACTGCGTGAAGCGCTCTTGTTTGCACACAATACCTTAGTAGGTGCTGGATTAAGAGATAAAGTAAAAATTGGTGCAAGTGGTAAAATCATCAGTGCTTTTGATATTGCAAGTACCTTTGCCTTAGGTGCAGATTGGGTGAATTCAGCTCGTGGATTTATGTTTGCTGTCGGTTGTATCCAAGCTCAAAGTTGCCATACCAATCAGTGTCCAGTTGGGGTAGCAACACAAGATGCTGAGCGCCAAAAAGCAGTCCATGTACCAACGAAAGCAGAACGTGTTTATAATTTCCACAAAAATACATTGCATGCACTGGCGGAAATGATAGCAGCTGCAGGTTTAAATCATCCGAGCGAAATTAAAGCTCATCATCTCGCGCAACGTATAAATGATCGTGAAATCAAAAATTATGCTCAATTACATTTTTGGTTAGAATCAGGTCAATTATTAAACTGTAAAGATAGAGATGAAGAAAATTTCTATTTCAGAATGTGGAATTTGGCAGATGCCAGCAAATTCTAGTTTCATCAAAAAGGTGCTGAAATCAGCACCTTTATTTTAAAAGTATCCTTTGTGACTTTGAGCATGCAAGAACGCTGGGATTAGACCCGTTAATGCTGCCCGTATATCAGCACGCTCATTGATCAACTGATGGGATCCCTCCTCTAGCATAAGCAAGGTCTGGAGGCGAAACTTTCTGCGAATAAATTCGATATTATAACGCCAGTCTACGGTTTGATCTTGGGCACCTTGAGCCAGCCAAACTGGAATTCGGCATGCAGGTCGATTTTCCATTTCCAACATCCACTTTGACATTGCTAATATCCAATCCATCCCCATCATACGCGGTTGTAGTGGATCTTTTAGACGTACAAATCTTAAAAATTCAGGGTTGTGATTATTGCGCTTAAAATGCCTTGGAACTTCACGTTTGATACGGCGAATGATTCCCAAGCCTACTGGATTATGCCACCATGCTGTTTTTGCAGGTCTGACTAACGGCGACAAGAGCAATACGCGTTCTACAATTGGATTTTTACGTTGTTCAGCAAACTCCAACAAATGATGCATCCAAATTGCACCACCAGTACTCTGTCCAATACCTAGCCATGGTTTAGGCAATTGATCAGCTTGTTTTACATATTGGTGAACCGCATGGAGTACTTGCTGATAATGATCAAAGTTCTGAATGCTGGCAGCATTGCCATCACTTAACCCATGTCCAGGCAAGTCATAAGTTAAAACACTAAACCCTTGATCCAGCAATTCACCAATAATTGGTTGGTAAATCCCACTGTGTTCCAAATAGCCATGCAATAAGAATACAGTACCTTTCACCTGCTCTATGCGAGGTTGATACACCTGCACATGAATTTTGAACAAAGGCATTTTGATATAACCCTGCCAATAATTCGCTTCAAGACGATCAAGTGCGTAAAGATGACGATAAGCTTGAATCTCTTTCGAAGGTGAATAAGGTCGATTTAAATTTAATGGTTCCAATCTTAAAGGTGTTTGTTCTCGATTCGGAATGGGTAAATCGAGTTGTTTCAACACATTTGGATTCAGAAAGGGAATATCAGACATTATGGCACCTCCCGACAACCGCTAGAGCCAAACATTACATCTCTGATCGTGGCAAGTAATTCATAATTTGCACGACGACTGTGATCGTAGTTTAATTGGCTAGGACGCCATGTTGTCAGCATTGTAGGCATGGGCGCTTCAACAGGAATTGTTTTGATACCGTTCAAAGCAAAAAGACGTCGTGTACGTGTCATATGATAACGATCGGTAATCAAAATCACTGTCGGCGCTCCTCCTTTTTTTTGTAATAATAATGAACTAAAGCGTGTATTCTCACAGGTATTCATGCTGCGTTGCTCTAATAGATTCGCTTCTACCCCACGCGATGCTAACCACGCTTGCATGTACGGTGCTTCAACACCACTCAACACAATAGGTAAATCCGTTTGCTTCTCAATCTCAAGTGTTTTTTCTAGTCTAGAGCGTGTGTAATCATTAACTACGATATCAATTTTATTATCCCCTAGCGTCAACCCACCACCCAACACAACTATCGCATAAGGTTTATCTTTCTGATTTGATAAAGTTTTATTTTCATTCTGAATCAACGCGATATCTTTATAGATTTGCGGATCTAATGTTTGAACCTCATCTTCTTCTAAGGGATGATTTCTAAGGAAAAATTCATATTTTTCCATTAAAGCCAAGCGCTGATTTTTTTCTTCATTGATGGATGAGTTTGTTGAATCAGTTTGGCTTATAGCAACATCACTGGCTAAATCAGGCTGATCAATTGCGAAGACAACATCCTCTTTAGTTTCATTCTTTGTATTTATATCTGTAAGCAATTCATCTTTAATTTTTTGTTTTAATAACACATAGCGAGTTTGAATTTCAGCAAGCTGTTCAGCCCCTTGATCATTCAATTGTTCTTCAATAAGTTTGAGATAAGCTTGTCTTGCAATCCACAGCCTTGAACCAGGCTCCAAATCCTCCTTATCAGTTAATGCTGCCATTTGCTGGCTCTTAGCCGCAATTTCGTCAACTTTGATAGGTACAAATGCGTGAAGTGATTTCACAACAAGTGCTGAATAAAATGGTGTATACCAGAAAACCATGAGACAGCTCAAAAGTGCGAATATGATCGCCATCATACGCACCGTTGCCACCATCCAATGTTTTCTAGACATACTGTCCTTTTTAAACCAAATGAGATTGAATAGAACCTTTTTGATCGAACAAAACAGGCTCAGGTTCTAATAAAATACCAAACTTATTTAACACATCTTGCTGCACAGAGCGATAGGTTGCCTGCACATCTGTGAGAGATGCATCGGCGTAATTGACTAACACTAAAGCCTGTCGATCAAACATTCCCACTTTTCCTAATTTTTTTCCTTTCCAGCCTGATTGGTCAATCAACCAACCAGCTGCAACTTTTACAGAACCATCTGCTTGAGGATAGTGTGGAATCGTAGGATGAAGCTGTAAAACTTCCTCAAATTTCGTTTTAATTAAAATCGGATTTTTAAAAAAGCTCCCTGCATTTGGATATTCTGCAGGATCTGGGAGTTTACTTTGACGAATTTTGATCACTTGTTGCTGTAAATTATATGGCGTAATGTCATCGCCCATCGCAGCTTTTAAATCTCCATAATTCATTTTGAGTTGTGGCTGTTTAAGTAATTTAAAGATGACCGCAGTAATAACAAACCGCTCAGGCTGATCTTTAAAAATGCTGTGTCGATATGAAAAATGACAATCACTCGCTTGGATTTGAACGATTTCATTTTTTGTACGATCAAAAGCCTCTACAAATTCAATAAATTCACCGACTTCAACGCCATAGGCACCAATGTTCTGAACAGGTGCAGCCCCCACCCACCCTGGAATCAATGCGAGATTTTGCAATCCATAGAAACCTTGCTCTGTTGTCCATAGCACGAACTCATGCCAGTGACGTCCAGCACCTACTCGAATTGTTACATTGGTATCATCTTCAGCAAGCAGGACAAGATCATCTAAATGTAATTGAACAACCAAAGCATCTAGATGCTCAGGGAGCAGCATATTACTCCCCCCTGAAAGTATCATCATGTTTAATTGAGCTTGCTCAGCGAATTCAATTGCTTCACGCAAATCTTGAAGAGATCGAACAATACAATAATGAGATGCAACAGCATTTAAATTCAACGTATTGAAAGACTGGAGTTGTATATTAGTTTGAATATCAATCATATTTTTATCTTACTCAACGTTTGACTGCTGCAACATTGGTTTTAAGTAACTAATCCATGCTTTACTGTTCGACTCACATTGATCTAAGACCAACTCAAAGCCATCATCTCCACCATAGTAAGGATCAGGTACTGGTTGATTTAAATATGAAGGATCTTTGGCACTCATGAGCTCTATTTTTGCTCGCAGTTCATGGTTTTGAAATATTTGCGCTGCTTCAACTTGCAGTTTCTGAATATTGACTAGATTTTCATGATCCATCGCCAAGATTAAATCAAATTCCTTAAAGTCTTCAATACGAATCTGTCTCGCACGTAATGAAGATAAATCATATCCTCGTTTCAATGCGTGCTTTTGACTTCTATAATCAGGCGCTTTGTTTGGGTGATAATTACTGGTTCCAGCTGAATCAACTTGAATATTTAATTTTTCTAAATCCGCAAAGTGTTTCATTACCACTTCTGCTGTTGGGGAACGACAAATATTTCCTAAACATACACATAAAATTTTGTATGGCATTTTCGTCGTCATCTTCGCCTCAAAAATACATATACTTTCGCAGTGCATATGTTAAGTTATTTAAGGAGTGAATCCTATAGAACTGTAAAACAATAATCTTATTTAAAGCGCAAAAAAGGATGTGTGATGAGCCAATTTCAATTTCAAACTGTCGGGAATATTATTTCTGGTTTAGGGAGTATTCAACAGCTTGGCTCAATTTTAAAACAACATCGATTTAATAAAGTTCTTCTCGTCACAGATCAAGGGATGATTGATCACCACCTCCACCAACCTATTCTTCACATTTTCAACGCTACTGGGACTGAGTTCAGTATTTTTTCCGATGTCGTTGCAGACCCTCCAGAAGATGTCATCTTAAATGCAGTAGATGAAGCAAAACGTTTACAGATTGATGCAGTCATTGGTTTTGGCGGTGGTAGCTCCTTAGACGTGGCAAAAATTATTGCCGTACTTTCACACCCCAATCAAACCCAAACGATTTCTGAGTTATATGGCGTCAATCAAGCTCAATCGCCACGATTACCACTCATCTTAGTGCCTACAACTGCAGGTACGGGTTCTGAAGTTACACCAATCTCTATTGTCACTACAGGCAAAACAACAAAAACAGGAATTGTTTCACCCGTTCTGTATGCGGATACTGCCATTTTAGATGCAACTTTTACTCAAGGTCTTCCGGCTCACATCACTGCAGCAACAGGAATTGATGCAATGGTGCATGCAATTGAAGCCTACACCTCAAAACTAAAGAAAAATTTCTATTCTGATTTGCTCGCTAAACAAGCATTGGATTTATTGAATCAAAATTTAAAACTTGTTCTAGAGCAACCCCAAAACCTAGAAGCGCGCCAAAAAATGCTCTTAGGCTCTATGTTGGCTGGACAAGCATTTGCAAATGCTCCTGTTGGAGCTGTTCATGCGCTTGCCTATCCTTTGGGCGGGCATTATCACTTATCGCATGGTCATACCAATGCAATCGTGCTTGTTGAAACACTGAAATTCAATGCACCTCAAGCGAAGAAATACTATGCTGAACTGATGCAATGGATTGACCCATATAGCAAAGGCAATACTGATGGCTTATGTGATTTATTTATAGATCATATGGAAAGGCTTGTTAGCCAGAGTGGGTTGAGCTTAAAACTCAATGAGCTAGGTGTACAAGAATCAGATTTAGAGATGTTAGCTAATGATGCGATGCAACAAACGCGCCTCTTACAAAACAATCCTAGAGCTCTAAGCTATGCTGATGCTTTAAGCATCTACCAAGCAATTTATCATTAAATGACTCGAAATCTTTAATCAACTTTCTGAATAAAATATGACAACTATTTCAAAAAAAACTAGAGCAGACTATAAATTCTTTTTTCCCATCCAAACCCGTTGGGCTGATAATGACGTGTATGGGCATGTCAATAACGTCACTTATTACAGCTACTTTGACACCGCCGCAAATGCGCTACTTATTCAACACGCACTATTTGACTTTAAAACTTCGCCTATCATTGGACTCGTTGTTGAATCAAAATGTACATATTTTTCTGAACTATCCTACCCCGAAGTAATTGATGTTGCTGTCGCTATCGAAAAGATTGGACGATCTTCAGTGACGTATAGCATTTCAATATTTAAGAAAAATCAATCAGAGCCTGCTGCTCAAGGTTATTTTGTGCATGTATTTGTCGACCGTGACTCTCGTAAAAGTATTGAATTACCAAACTCAATACGCGAAGCCTTAAATACGTTTATGACGAAATCAACTTAAGACTTAAGCTGAATATTATGTAGCTCACCGCCGAAAGTTTTTAACAAGTCTTCCACGACGGGTTCTTGATGAATCAATTCTTCAGCACGTCGATATGCCTTTTGCTTACGCTTTTCCTGCAGATCGAAAGGCGTCTCACCGTTTGGTTCGTTGTATTTTACGATTAATTGAGATTTTGAAAATGATTGCTTGAGTGCTGCTTCTAAACTCGGAATGAGTGAGTGCAATAAAGCTTCGTATTTTGCAGGGATATAGAATTCACATGTCCCATCAATTTGCCCTTGCATAAGACCTTGTTGTGCTAATTCTTGTACCGCAGGTGTTAATGGACTATTTCTGAACCAATATTCCCACTTTTGAGTATCCCATTCACCTACCAATTCGACAGGCTCAAGCCTTAAAATATCTTGAGGCATTAAACCTTTTAAGCCAGCATCTGCGACAACATTTTTATTCTCATCAAGTAGATCTAGACTTGGGCAATGAGTGCCATTCGATGATCCTTCTTCTTGAACTGACAATTCAGCGCTTTCAGCAGAATGTTCATTTGGCTTAGGCTCTAAAAAGAAAATATTGTCTTGATCAACAATAGAAGATTCAACAGGCTCTGAATTAAAGCTTGCTCCAAATGAAGTCAGCTCAATCTCCCCACTGCCTACCACAGAGTTGGTTAAATTCTCTTGTTTCACTTCAACAGATACAGACTGATCGACATCATCCGCATGATTTAATTCTGTTGAATGCAAGCTTTCAGATTCAGATTTTTCAGGATGAACTGACTCCGTAGGAACAGCCTCATCATCTGATGCCATCATCTGTTGAAATAAGATTAGATCCGTATTTTCCTCATCATTTACATCACGACTACGCTGAATCGAACTCGTATTATTCTCAGGCGAACTGATTTTCGATCCTGCCTCTTGATGATCAGCCGATATAGATTCTGAATTCTCTGTCGAAATCTGATTGAAATTTTCAGCTTCTTTTAAGACATTTGATTGTTCTAGAGGTGCTTGAGTGGTCAGCTGCTCATTATTCGCCATCGGGCGGAATGCCAACAACCTGAGCACACACATTTCAAAGCCTTGCTCTTGAGTCACTGCAATTTGTAATTCAGCACGACCTTTACATGCAATTTGATAATACAATTGTAGATCTTGAGCAGAAATCATGCTCGAAAGCTGCATAATTTTCTGATTAATCTCAGCACTATATTTTAAACTCAAGTCTGGTAAGTATTGGAGTAAAGCCAACTCATGTAAAGTTGAAATGAGTTGATCCAACACCAAAGAAACATCAAGTGCTTGTTGACGGAATTGGAGTAATAAAGCACTGACTTTAGCACGTTGATTTTGATGTATCGCCAAAATAAGGTCGAAAATAATCGTGCGATCAATCAAACCCAGCATTTCTTTCACATCTTGGTGGTGAATCGCACCTTGCCCATATGCAATTGCTTGATCTGTTAGCGACAGTGCATCACGTAAAGAACCTTGTGCTGACTCAGCGATCTGCCAAATCGCATCAGCTTCCGCATTAATTGATTCTTTAGTTAAAATTTGTGTGAGATGTGAAGTGATTTCATCAACCGCCAATGGGCGTAAAGTAAATTGCAAACAACGTGAAATAACCGTAATTGGAAGTTTTTGAGGATCTGTCGTCGCAAATAAAAATTTGACATGTTCAGGCGGTTCTTCAAGTGTCTTGAGTAAAGCATTGAAAGAATGTGTGGACAGCATGTGTACTTCATCAATGAGATACACTTTAAAACGACCTTGCGTTGGTGCATAAGGTACGTTATCCAATAATTCTCGTGTATCCTCAACTTTGGTTCGGGATGCTGCGTCAATTTCAATTAAGTCTATAAATCGACCTTCATTGACTGCGGTACACGTTGGGCATACTTCACACGGTGTAGATGTTACACCTGTTTCACAGTTCAGACATTTAGCAAGAATCCTTGCAATCGTTGTTTTACCAACGCCACGCGTCCCCGTAAAAAGATAAGCATGATGCAGTCGACCACGCTCTAAAGCACTGGTTAATGCACGCGACACATGGTTTTGACCAACCAATTCTAAAAAATTACGTGGACGATATTTACGCGCAAGAACCTGATACATGAATGCTCCCTAATTACAGGACTAAGCATACTGTTTTTTTTGGCAAGAGTGAATGCGTTACAGATCATTCATACATTCAAAAAGCAATTTAAATCCAACTCTTTTTTCTTGGGAAAATTTAACCTGTTAAATTCAAACTAAAATCATCGAAATTTTCGTATTCCTCACCAGTCCCATCGATACGAATTTCGAGCATTTTGTTGACCAAATCGACAAGAATGATATTTCTGGTTGGGACACCGTTTAATTGAATCAAAGACTTTTCAGTATTAATGAATTTGAACTGACCTTTGATTTCTTCTGCTTGGTTATGACCGCTTAGACTTAATCGTGACAACACATACGTTTGGTCTGCGTTAAGTTGTAAATCAACAGCCATACCAGGACAATCCTCACAACGCGAAAAACACCCCATACATGGCGTAGTACCTTGATACAAACCAATATATTGAGGTGTTACTTGATTTTTTATTGAATCATTCTGTTTCAAGAGTTGATTTGATTGCGTGGACTGATCGCAAGAAGCCATATGAATCGACGAGATCAAAACGAATGGGATGACAGTACTACGGCGCATAATCACAAATCAATTTTAACAATTTTGTGAAAATTACCATATCTCAAGTCTGCAAATGAATCAATGCGTATGTTGGTGCACATGAACCCCATCATCATGTAAAACTTGATCAGGGTAAGCGAGTCCAATCCCTTTAATTACTTCAGCAAAATATGACCCTTTATCTGTATAAACTTTAATAATTGCATATTGATCTTCAATACTTTGAGTAATCGTAAAATAGTTTAGATCAGCAGGATAATCCTCAAATTGCCCCTTGTATCGCACAATTCCATCCTCAACTTGTTCAATCTCAGTAATTTCAGCCACACGGTTGATACCAAATTGCAAAAGTTTCAAGGGAAATTTACTGCCCTCTTTCATGCTCGCCACTTGATCAGGACTAAACTTAAATACATAACCCGAGTCAGCCCGATGCTGAAAACTTTCTGGAAGAATCATATGCCGTTCAACATTTTGTTCTAGTACAGGCATAAGCTCAGGCATCAGATGAGAACTCGATGATTCATTCTTATTTTCAAGCCGTTCGTCATGAGCATTAACATTTTGACCCAGTTCATTTTCAACTTGATGCTGCTGTAAGCTTGCAGATGATTTGTCTTTTTCGGGTTTTAGATATAACGTAAATGTAGCAGTCACAAAAACTGCTACACCCAATAAAATATAAATTACTTTCATACGTTATTTGAATAGCGACACTGCTTTAGCATTTTTATTAATCATAGTGACAGCATCACGATCATTCGTACCCCCTAATTGGTATCCATACTTTGGATGGAATAAATCTGGGCTTGAGAAATAAGAGATACTATTACCTCCCATAATCGTACCACCCAATGGATGCTCCAAACCACGTGCTGGTCCATCGGTATCATCATGATTCACCCCCATATTATGACCGAATTCATGACGTAAAACCGTGATTCCACAGTTAATACTTCCACTACCGATCATATAATTAGAGTTAGGGTTTTCAAGCAAGTAAGCTAAACCACAGCCTTCTTCATCACCTTCATAATATACAGCATCAGCTTTTAAGCGATTACGCTCATTCTGAATAACTTTGTCCACACGACCAATATCAAGGACATTGTTTAATGTTTTAGAACCTGGTGTTTTATATTGCAGATAACCAACGTTGCGCAGATAAAACTTGGCATTTGAATTCTCTGCAGACACATTGGTTAGATCAAAGCCTTCAATCAACCTCATTTTCGCTGCATTTGCACCTAATTTCTCTGCAACAGCAGTACTACTCACCAAAAGCATGTCAATGGTTGCACTATCAGCTTGCCATCCTTGAGATGTATAGACAAAACGTTGCGTTTCACCAGTTTGAATCGTTTGTCGTAAATTATTGGATGCCTGAATTATGCTGCTCCACGCCGCTCCAGAACTTATGATTATCTTGTCATTGATTTGAGCGCGATCAGGTAAATTAATTACTGATTGCCAATTTCCATTTGCCAACTTAACACGTGTCACTGGTTGTTTAGGATCAGGAACTTTTTGATTATTTAAATCTTTCGCTTGTATCACACGTTCTGGTGCAGAAACTAAAATCCACTTCGCTAATTCTTTTACAAACATAAATTCATATCGTTCACCTCTATTTAGTTTTAAAGTTGCTGAGGTATTGATATTCTGATTTGAAATAGTAGCTTGCCATGTTGCAGTCGACTTCACGATCACACGATCACGGTCATATGCTGAACTTGGTAATGTGAATTGTGACACCCAGTTTCCATCACCAAAAATAATTTCAGTTAAAGGGCTATCTGTTTTATTTAACTGAGTACCCACTGAACTAACATTTAGTTGTCTCGGCTTGATATATTCAGGCACCCATTTTTTTAGATTTTGATTAAATACAAACCAATAGCGATCTCCTTTTTTTAAATTAAAATTACTCGAAAAAAGAAGATTTGTTGTATCAATTGATGAATCCCTGCCTGCATCAGATTCAATCAACATTACCGTATTGTTAGCAACATCGCTCGGCAATACTATTTTCTTTGCCCAAGCGCCATCTTTTAGATGAACTCGCTGTATTGTTTGTTGATTAGATATAATATTTTGTACACTTGAATTATCTAAAATGACACTGGGTGTACTGTTGATTCGCCATTTTTTTAAAGATTCACTATAAATAAAGTCGAATGTGTTTCCTTTATTGATTTGAATTGATTCAAGGGGAATATCAATATTGGAAGTATCTAGATATGCCGCATATCCCGCCGATGAGGAAATTCTAATCTTGTCATTATTTTTTGGATTGTTTGGCAGATAGATTTGTTTCGTCCAATTTCCATCACGCAATTTAAATTCTAATTCAGCATAACCGCTCGGAATCTGCCCGCTTTGCTGATTTTGGTTTGGTGTAAGTACTGTACTTGCCACAACACCACTCATCAAACAACCCATTAGTAAAAAGGTAATTTTTTTATTCATCATGTCACTATTTGTTTATTTTAGTTAAAGTTAGTATACATTATAAATACAAATTCTCCTTTGTAAATGTTAAAACCATCCCTTTTTACCATTATTAATGTGATCCACACATCTTAATGCCTCTTGCGATAAACTCCACAAACGATAATCCCCTGTAATTGACCCAACAGGATAATTATGGGTATAGGCAAAGCTTAATTTTCTTTCAGGATCACACCAAGCCCCTGATCCGTTGTAGCCCATATGACCAAATCCATTTTTTGCACTTTTACCCAGCGTGATAACTCTGTGATAACCCAAACGCCAATGCATAGGTATTGGCATCACCTTGTCTCGATCATAGCTTTGAATTTGCGAAAGTTGTTTGAATACAAGTGGCTGGATAAATTGTCTTGATTCGAACTGACCATAGTGCGCCATCATGGCATAGATTTTCGCTAAACTTCTGGCTGTAAAGACACCATTAGCAGCAGGAATGGGTTGAGTCAGAACACGATCATCAAAAAAGCTAAACCCCTTCATTCCCTTTGGAATCATTGCATCTATAAAATCATCAGGATTTTGACCAGAATATTGAATGATACGATCCGAAAATGAAACTTTCTGTTTTTTCTTCTTTTGTTGTGCAACTTGAGTAGTTGATGACTTTTTTTCAATATTTGTTTTTTCTAGAGGTTTGGCTATTCTTGAAAGTTGATCCTGAGGGACACCAAAATAGGCACCATCTAATTGCAGTGGTTCTACTAAATATTGATTCATCAGCTCAGAAAGATTTTGCTGAGTCGCTTTTTCAATCAGCCCTCCTAATAACCAGCCATACGTAAGTGCTTGATATGCATAATTTGAATTGGGTTTAAAACGTGGTGTCGCGCTAGCCATCACATTGAGCATGTGATCCCAGTCTGCCATTTCAGATGCTTGAGCAATGACATTTCTAACATCATATAAACCACTACGGTGACTTAATACGTCAGCCAAAGTAATCTTAGATTTTCCATGTTCAGCAAATTCTGGCCAATAATCAGCTATGGGTTGACGATAGTCTAATTTCCCTTCACTCACTAGAATATGCGACAAAGTCGCTAAGATCCCCTTTCCGGTGGAATAGCACATCGCCATTGTGTCTTCTGACCACTCTTCACTCGAAGACTTTTTTCCAACATAAATATCAACCACTTTTTCTTGACCATAATATACAGCCAATGATGCACCACCTTGTTCAGTACGAGAGTCTTGTAAACGACTAAATAAATGTGCCAAATCTGCAAACTGATGGTGAACGATACCCTTATAATTATGTGTGTCAGCGTAAATTAAATCTTTTAGAATTTTCATCTTCTATCCTTGATTTATAGTTATAAAAAAGCCTAACAAACATGTTAGGCCTAGAGCATCTATTAAAGTGGTTTCACAACACCAGAAACATGAGGTTTTTGTGATTTTGCATTACGAACTAACAAATATGTCGCTTGATCTCGCTCACCCGTTAAAAATTCAACCTCAGATGGTAAAAACATAGGCAACTTAAAATAAACATCAGCATCATAAGCATCCGGTAAACTAATACTTGCTAATGCTTTAGCTTTACTCCACATGCCATGCGCAATCGCTTGTTTAAAACCAAATGCTTTCGCTGTAACTGCATGAATATGAATGAGGTTAAAATCACCTGAAACGAGCGCATAGCGACGCCCCGTGTTTTCAGCGACTTTCCAATTACCCTGTGATTTAAATTCAGGTAACTGATCTTCTTTCGCCTTTGAAGCGGATGAAGTATTTGTTTTTTGACGAGAAAGATAGGTCGTTAAACCTTCCATCACTACATCATTTCCTACTTTTGCAGTCGTAATGAAGTCAAATTGCAAACCTTTGTCATGTGGTTTTAACTCACCAAATTTGCATGATAGCGTGATAGTTTCATTCACTCCAATTTTGCGATACTGCTTAACTTGATTACGAATATGAACCAAACCCAGCAAAGCAAATGGGAAAGGTTCTTGTGTCATCATTTGCATCTGCAAACTTTGAGAAATGACTGCCAAGTAAGTCGATGGTACATATCCATTATTCTTATAACCACAAATTTCGTTATAAGATTTTAAATGGTCATGATCAACACGATATTCATCAACGATGTAATCCACTTGTGGAAGTGTCTTTTCGCCTTTCGGTTTTTTAAAAATTAAACCTTTAATGACTTTAGGATAAGCTAAATAAGCTTTTGGCAATTGACTAAAGTGACGTGTTTTCATGTTAAAAATTCCCATTTATCTTTATAAAAAATTTACAGTTTGCAGCTCAACAAAACGATCATAACAAATCATACGAGCAATAAAGAGAGCAATGCCTGAACATTACTCTCTTTCATTTAACAATCTATGACCACTAAAGCTTACGCACCTAATAAACTTTGACCGCACACACGTACAATGTTTCCATTCAGCCCCGTTGAAGCAGATGAAGCAAATAATGCGATTGTTTCAGCCACATCAACTGGTTGACCACCTTGACTCATCGAATTCATACGGCGACCCGCTTCACGAATTGCGAATGGAATCGCTGCTGTCATTTGAGTTTCAATAAATCCAGGAGCAACAGCATTAATCGTTACACCATTTTTCAAAATTGGTGCTGTAAATTTCACTAAACCAATCACACCAGCTTTAGAAGCTGCGTAGTTCGTTTGACCGAGGTTACCCGCAATACCTGAAATCGAAGATACGCAAACGATGCGACCATTTTCATTGATGCCTTCATTAGACAACAAATAGTCATTCACACGCTCAATCGCAGATAAGTTAATGTTAATCACAAGATCCCAAAGCTCTGGCTTCATATTAGCAAGCGTTTTATCACGTGTAATACCGGCATTATGGACAATCACATCTAGCCCGCCTTGAGCAGCCGCTGCAGCTTTGATTTTTTCTCCAGCATCTGGTGCAGTGATATCAATCGCTAAAGTCGATCCACCAATTTCACTCGCAACACGATCAAGATCTGCTTGTTGTTGTGGTACATCTAAGCAAATGACATGAGCACCATCACGCGACAAAACATGCGCAATCGCTTCACCAATACCACGACTTGCACCTGTGACCACTGCAGTTTTGCCCGCAAGTGGTTTAGTCCAATCAACATCAACAACATTTGCTTTTGAAACACGAATGACTTGACCTGATACATACGCTGAGCGCGGAGAAAGTACAAAACGAAGTGTAGATTCAAGATTTAAAGCAGCATCTTGATCTACATAAACCAATTGTGCAGCAATACCTTTCTTAAATTCTTTACCTACAGATTTCACGAAACCTTCTAATGCACGTTGAGCAATCGCTTGTTTCACTGTAGGTGCTGATTCTGGTGTCAAGCCAACGACGACTACACGACCTGAAGTTTGAATTTGGCGAGCAATTGGATTAAAGAATTTATACAATTCAATTAACTGTTCAGAGTCCTGAATACCCGAAGCATCAAACACAACTGCTTTGAATTTCGACTCTTTATCGCCTTCATTAAACGCACCTAAGTTCAACCCTACTTTAGCTGCAGCTTGTTGTAACTCAGCATTGTTTCCCGCATAGCTGTTGGCATGAATATTACTCAGAACTTGCGCAATTTCACCATTGAAAAGACTTTTAGACGCAGAACCGAATAAAACAGCGCCTTGAACAACAGGCGTTGCTGATTCAAAGCGATCTAAGTGAATTGGAGATGGTAAACCTAAATTTTTGATGACAAATTTACCAATTGGAGATTTTGCAAAAGCTTGATATTGGTCAGTCATGAATATGATCTCTCGATAGAATAATTTTTTGAAGGATCTATGATGTAGATGAAGTTCAGTTCAAACTCTGATACTTAGTAAATTAATCGATCCCTGCGTTTCAGTTAAATAATACTTGAGTTACTCTATGTATGTCTTGACCTGAAAGCATTGCTAAATGTCATTTTAGTCAATACGACCTCTTAGCGATTATGCTAATGTAGCACTCAAGAATATCCCAAATATGCTTGGAAAAGCCTTATGAGCAAAACAACTCAAGAAAATCCAACAACTGAGAATTCTGCGAAAGCGACTGTGTCAAATACATCAAAAGCTCGTTCAAATGCGAGTAGTGGTAATCCAAACAGTGCCAACAACGCAAATACTCCAAAAGCGACTCGCCCTCGTACGTCGACGACTCGCAAAAAAACAGCAGCAACAAATAAAACTAAAGCTGAAAATCAAACTTCAGCAACTACGACTCAATCTTCCGCTGAACAGGAAAAAACTATGACTCAAAATACTGTACGCCGTGTTGCAATTATCGGTGGTAATCGTATTCCTTTCGCACGTTCTAATGGTGCTTATTTCACAGCCACAAATACGGATATGCTTACAGCAGCATTGAATGGTCTAGTTGAGCGTTTTAATCTTCAAGGTCAACGTCTGGGTGAAGTCGTTGCTGGTGCTGTACTAAAACACAGCCGTGATTTCAATATGACGCGTGAATGTGTGTTAAGCACAGAGCTTGCACCTGAGACTCCAGCTTACGATATCCAACAAGCTTGTGGTACTGGGCTTCAAGCTGCTTTCCTCGTAGCGAACAAAATTG
Source organism: Acinetobacter sp. ANC_7511 (assembly GCF_056779975.1). NCBI lineage: Bacteria > Pseudomonadati > Pseudomonadota > Gammaproteobacteria > Moraxellales > Moraxellaceae > Acinetobacter > Acinetobacter sp. ANC_7511. The sequence goes on along the minus strand of NZ_JBWYIY010000014.1, from coordinate 91,677 downwards.
CATTAGGTCAAATTGAGGTGGGTATTGCAGGTGGAGTAGATACCACTTCAGATGCTCCTATCGCATTTGGTGATGGATTACGTAAAGCCCTCTTAGAACTCAACGTTGCAAAAACAGGTAAAGATCGTCTTAAAGCGTTAACTAAAATTAACGTAAAAGATTTGCTAGATGCTCCTAAAAATGGTGAACCTCGTACTGGCTTATCTATGGGCGATCACCAAGCGATCACAACACTTGAGTGGGGCATTTCTCGTGAAGCTCAAGATGAACTTGCTGCATCGTCTCATCAGAAAATGGCTGCAGCTTATGAAGCAGGATTCTTTGACGATTTAATGACGCCATTCCTTGGCCTTGAGCGCGACAACAACTTACGTCCTGATTCAACTGTAGAAAAGCTTGCAAAACTTAAGCCAGCGTTTGGTAAAGGTGATGCTCGTACAATGACTGCGGGTAACTCTACTCCACTTACCGATGGTGCTTCTTGTGTATTATTAGCATCAGAAGAATGGGCTAAAGCAAATGGTCACGAAATTTTAGCGTATTTAAGTTTCTCTGAAACTGCTGCTGTAGATTTCATTGGTAAAAAAGAAGGTTTGTTAATGGCTCCTGCTTACGCAGTTCCACGTATGCTCGAGCGTGCTAATTTAAAACTTCAAGATTTTGACTACTATGAAATTCATGAAGCATTTGCATCTCAAGTTCTTTCTACATTAAAAGCTTGGGAAGATCCTAAATTCTGTAAAGAACGTCTAGGCTTAGATGCGCCTTTAGGTTCAATTGATCGTGCGAAGTTAAACGTTAAAGGCTCTTCGTTGGCTGCGGGTCACCCATTTGCCGCAACGGGTGGTCGTATTATCGCAACTGCTGCAAAAATTTTAAATGAAAAAGGTTCAGGTCGTGTACTTGTGTCGATCTGTGCTGCAGGTGGTCAAGGTGTAACGGCAATTATTGAAAAATAATTTCTATGACAACAAAAAAGCATCTCAATAGAGATGCTTTTTTATTTTGAGTTTTAGTGATTTAAAGCCTCAGGTGCATAACCCAGTTTAGCTTCGATCCCATCATAGAACCATTGAAATATAAATGTATACACCAGAATACTAAGCGTCAAAGCTAAGTCGACGATAAAAGCTTGTATGAGCGTCATATCCATCATATATGCAACAATTGGAATGGTCACTAACATCAAGCCACCTTCAAATCCTAGCGCATGCAATATACGAACTTTTACAGTACGCTTCCACTGATTGCGCGCTTCAATTTTTTCGAAATAATGATTGAAAATCATATTCCAGATCACTGAAAGTACAGCCATAATCACACCTAATGAACCTGCAATTTCCAGTGGAACTTCAAAAATAAAACTCAAAGAAATTGCGATGATCACCAATAGAATGATTTCATAGCTTATTGCGTGAATAATTCTTCTCTTTGAAAAAAACATGCGTTCACTCATCAACATTGTTATTCATGAGCGCATTTTATTTTCATAATATTGAATGATCGAGTTAGAATCCATCAAAATTTTTGAAAGAATAAACATGAATATTAATCAAGAACAATTGGTCGTTTTTAAAACCGTGATGGAAACAGGTTCTTTTTCCGCAGCCGCACGTCAGTTAGGCAAGGTCCCCTCTGCTGTCAGTATGGCGATTTCCAATTTAGAGATTGATCTGAATCTTCATCTGTTTGAAAGAATAGGACGTGAACCACAACCAACGCTTCAAGCTAAAGTTTTGTATGAACGTACTAATCATTTATTGATTGAAATGAATCAATGGAAACAACATGCGTTTGGTTTGAGTAGCGGCATCGAAACCGAATTAAATATTGTGGTGGTATCAGAGTTACTACATAGTAGATGGACTGATTATATTGTTTTATTAGAACAACAATTTCCTCAACTACAAATCAATATATTCAGCGCACCACAAGAAGATGCTCAACAAATGATTTTAACGGGTAAAGCACATTTAGCTTTGATGTTTGAGCGTGAATATATTGAGGCGAATGAACAATTTGTGGAATTAATGAAAGAAAGTTTAATTCCAGTTGCATCTGTTCATCATCCGCTGTGCCAAAATCAAAAAGTGAGCTATGAAGAAATTTTTCAAAGTCGTCAGATTGTAGTCGCTAGTCGCGATCGGAACATTAAGCCTGAATTACTTTTCTCCAAAGATGCATGGCGTACAGACAATCACCATTCTGCATCTAGATTAATTTCACAAGGACTTGGATGGGGAGTTTTACCCACTGAAATGCTTATCGAACAACCAACATTAAAGAAAAAACTTAAAGTTCTACGATTTTCAGATTTCACCCCAAAATTTGATTATTTTATCGATCTAGTTTGGAGTAAAGAGCAACCATTGGGCAAAGCTGCTCAATTTTTAATTCATCACATCAGAAATAAAAGAAAAATGTAGGAAAATAACTTGATTTAAAACTTTTGTAGCATGTTTCAAAATAATCATGTGTTATAAAGATGATATAAGTAATGAAACAAAGAATTAGATCGCAATGACTGAAACAGCTTTATCTCAATTAAAAAACTTCACTACAATTGTTGCAGACACAGGTGACTTAAACGCTATAAAAAAATTTAAGCCATTGGATGCTACCACTAACCCTTCACTCATCACTGCAGCAGCTTCATTCCCTGAAAACAAAGAACTGATTGAAGCTGCATTTGATCAAGCAAAGTCAGAGGGTTATCAGTCAGATGAGTTAATCGATAGAACAATTGATATCCTGACTGTCAAATTAGGTGTGGAAATTCTAAAAGTAGTTGAAGGTCGAGTATCAACAGAAGTTGATGCAGCACTTTCATACGATACAGCCGCGACAATTGCTAAAGCTAAAGAATTACTCGCTCTCTATGCGACGTATGGTGTTGATCAAAACCGAATTTTAATTAAAATCGCCTCAACATGGGAAGGCATTCAAGCTGCTAAGGTTCTTGAAGCAGAAGGCATTCATTGCAACTTAACTTTGTTGTTTGGCTTACATCAAGCAAAAGCATGTGCGGATGCTCAGGTCACATTAATTTCACCATTTGTAGGTCGTATTCTCGATTGGTATAAAAAAGCTGAAAATGTGGATCACTATCCAATTGAACAAGATCCTGGTGTGCAATCCGTTAAACAAATTTACCAGTTCTACAAACAAAATCAGGTGAAAACTGAAGTTATGGGCGCAAGCTTTCGTAGCATAGAACAGGTTCTCGGACTTGCTGGATGCGACCTCTTAACTGTATCACCGAATTTACTTGACGAATTGGCTCAAGATCATCGCCAAGTTGAAGTTCAGTTAAATGCAAATGCACACAGCTCAAATATTGAATCACTTAGTCCAATCACTGAAATAGATTTTAAAGCGCAAATTCAGAAAGATCTTATGGCATCGCAATTATTGCAAGGCGGTATAGATGGCTTTATTAAGGCAAGAGATCAACTCAGCTCTCTGTTAAAACAATCATTTGGCATAGATGCTGATATAAAAGCTTAATTGCACCTATCCATCATTCTTTCAATCGAGCTCTTAGGAGCTCGATTATTTTTTAAGAGATAAATGAGTGTTTGGTATAACTGATCTTCCAACCTATTTAATAGGTACATTACTTATTATTTTATTACCTGGACCTAACTCGCTCTATGTCATGTCTATTGCGACTCGCTTTGGCATAAAAGTGGGCTATCAAGGTGCTTTCGGTATTTTGTGTGGAGATAGCATCCTTATTTTGCTAACTGTCTTAGGTGCCGCAACATTATTGCATCAATTTCCCTGGATTTTTTTCGCCCTAAAAATTATTGGTGCTTTATATCTTAGTTATTTAGGTATCCGTTTAATATATGCAGCCTATTTAACTTGGAAACGTCCAAGTAAAGATCAAGCTAATGTTTCTATTGTACAAAAACAAGAAAAATTTCATCCTTTTCGTACCGCATTACTCATTAGTCTGATTAACCCAAAGGCAATACTGTTCTTTTTATCGTTTTTTGTTCAATTTGTAGATCCAGCTTATCCTTATCCAGCCCAAAGCTTTTTAATGCTTGCTGTAATTTTACAATTAATGAGTATAGCCTACTTAAGTATGTTGATCTTCACAGGTATCAAAATTTCAAATTACTTCAACACGCATTATAAATTAGCAGCTGCTTCTGTTGCCGCTATTGGTATTTTATTTGGATTGTTTGGGATCAAACTTGCGACATCAACAATGTAATCTTAACTTCACAGAATCATTAGGGAAATAATATAAAAATGCTCATAGACGTGATAACAAGAATAAAAAAAGATTTAAGTCTACCTGCTGTTTTCGCTGGCTTTATTACATTTTTAATTGGCATTAGCGTTTCATCTGTACTGGTTATTCAAGCTGGACAAGTATTAGGTGCAAATCAAGCACAGATTAGCTCATGGTTTTGGGCACTGGGTTTGAGTATAGGATTATCAGGACTGATCTTAAGCTGGAAGTTTAAATATCCAGTTGCAACATCATGGTCAACAGCAGGACTAGCACTGATTATCGCTACAGGCTCAGGATACAATTTGAATGAGGCGATAGGGGCATTTTTAATATGTGGAATTATGACTGCTGTATTGGGCTTTTTTGGAATATTTCAAAGAATTCTTGAATTTTTACCGCAATCTCTTACAAGCGCCATGTTAGCTGGAGTGTTATTAAAATTTGGCATTTCATTATTTACGGTCATGCAAGACCAATTGATCTATGTTTTAATCTTGATCAGTACATATTTTATAAGTAAAAAAGCATTACCCCGTCACTCCATTGTCATTACATTGTTAGCTTGCATTATCGCCACACCTTTTTTCTTTGAATATACAGCAACCAAAATTCACTACGGAATGACGTATCCAGTATGGATTCAGCCTGAATTTCACTGGTCAAGTATTCTGGGTTTAGCTATTCCCCTCTTGATCATCAATATGGCTTCACAATATTTACCTGGTTTAGCAATGATCAGATCCTATGGTTACAAACCTCATGTCAACCAATTAGTAAGTTGGACAGGAATTGCTCAAGCAATATTCGCTCCGTTCGGGGCATTTTCAACCAATATCGCAGCAATTAGTGCAGCTGTGAGCCTTGATGAACAAGTTCATCAAGACCCTGCTAAACGCTATATTGCAGGTATGGCTTGTGGAGTGTTCTATATCTTTATGGGCATTTTTGCAGCGACACTAACGGGATTATTACTGTCATTCCCTAGAGAAATGATCACCACTTTGGCGGCGATCGCACTTTTTGCAACGATTGGACATAACATCAGTATCGCATTTAAAGAAGATTTAGATCGTGATGCTGCTTTAATCACTTTTTTAATGTCTGCATCTGGAGTTCAGTTTTTGGGCATTGGATCTGCTTTTTGGGGATTGGTTATTGGATTTATTATTTATCATTTGATGCGTATACAAATTAAAAAGCCTATTTAAAAAAATAGGCTTTTGGGAATTAAATTACAGGATATTCACCCGTACCTTCAGGCCAAGGTGTCAATAATTCATATCCTTCATCAGTCACAGCAACCATATGTTCCCATTGTGCAGACCAAGATTTATCTGCTGTTACTACTGTCCATCCGTCTTTTAATTCTTTAACTTTGGCTTTGCCTGCATTCACCATAGGCTCAATGGTAAACACCATTCCTTTTCTTAATACTAATCCCTGACCAGGCTGTCCGTAATGCAATACATTCGGTTGCTCATGGTAGGTTTTTCCAATACCGTGACCACAATATTCACGTACAATCGTAAAACCTTCGCGTTGCGCAACTTGTTGAATAGCATGACCCACGTCACCTAGCGTCGCGCCAGGTTTAACCGTTTTAATACCTGCAAGCATCGCTTCATAAGTCGTATCGACTAATTTTTTTGCTTCAGGTTTAATTGTACCTACATAGTACATTCGACTGGTATCACCAAAATAACCATCCTTGATGATTGCAACATCAATATTAATGATGTCTCCATCCTCTAAGATAATATTGGAAGCAGGGATACCATGACATACAACTTCATTTTTCGAAATACAGGTTGTTTTTGTATATCCGTAATAACCCACATTTGCTGGCGTCACCTTGAGTGTATTGACGATGTAATCATTACAGATATCATCAAGATACTCAGTACTCACACCTGGCTTCACATAATCACCAATCATTGCAAGCACTTGTGCCGCAAGCCGACCCGATATTCTTAGTTTTTCAATATCTTGTTCAGTTTTAATGGTGACAGCTGTTGCCTTCATGATGAACCCCTTTTTAATTCAGGATTCATTATAGGACTTTCATTTGTCGATCACAAACGCTATAGACTATCTGTAACTTAATCATTTTCGACTATTATTTAACCATTCAGTACATTATTTTATTTTGCGAATCAAGATCTATGCTCTGCTTAATTTCAATTCAATAAATAAATTTATTTTATTAGTTTTATAAATACATAGACTTAATTTAACTCATAATTTCCCATCCAATAAAATTATTCGCTTCTTGCTTTTTTACTATTCCATTCGATGGATGACCGCCCTCCCTATTTACTGACATTTGCTCTAAAATCGCTTTCTTTTTTCTTGAACCGATCTCCCTTATGACCAATTTGCGTACACGGGACATTATTGCCTTAGGTTTTATGACCTTTGCACTATTTATCGGTGCAGGCAATATTATCTTCCCACCTATTGTTGCTCAACAAGCGGGTGAACATGTTTGGTTAGCTGCTTTTGGCTTCTTAATTACTGCTGTTGGCCTTCCTGTTATCACGATCATTGCGCTATCGCGTGTTGAAGGCTCTATTCAACTTTTAAGCTCTCCACTGGGTAAGATTGCAAGTTTAATCTTAACCGTAGCATGCTATCTTGCTGTTGGACCACTTTTCGCGACACCTCGGACAGCTACAGTTTCTTTTGAAATTGGTTTTTCGAGTTATTTTGGAACGTCTTCATCGACCTTGTTGATCTACAGTGCAATTTATTTTGCATTTGTAACGTTAATCTCACTTTATCCGAATAAAATTTTGGATACTGTCGGCTATGTTTTATCTCCACTCAAAATTCTCTCTTTGATCATTTTAGGTGGTAGTGCCTTTTTAGTTTCTGCAGATTATATCCCTGCACCTATTGGAAACTATATCAATAGTCCTGTTTCAGAAGGTTTTGTTAATGGTTATTTAACCATGGACACTTTAGGAGCTTTAGTATTTGGTATTGTCATTATTAATGCGATACGTTCACGTGGTGTAAATGATCAAAAGTTAATTACCAAATATGCAGTGATCGCAAGTTTAATTTCAGGTATTGGCCTTACACTGGTTTACATTAGCCTATTTAAACTTGGACTGAGTAGTCACGAGGCTGCACCTAACGCTGCAAATGGTGCCATTATTCTCCATGGCTATGTTCAGCACGCCTTTGGTGACTTTGGCTCATATTTTCTAGGGGCGATGATTTTTATCGCATGCATGGTTACGGCAATTGGTTTGACTTGTGCATGTGCAGAATATTTCTCACAAATCACGAAGATTACTTACAAAAAATGGGTTTTCATTCTTGTTGGTTTCTCATTTGTCATTTCCAACTTAGGTTTAACCAAGTTAATCGCCTTCTCTGTACCTGTATTAAGTGCAATCTACCCACCAGCGATTGTGGTGATCATGATGGGATTTATGTGGAAGTTCTTTAATTCCGCTCCACGCGTCATTGCGCCTGTTACAGCGGTTGCTTTCATATTCGGTATTATTGATGGACTTAAGGTTGCAGAATTAGATCATTTCTTGCCAGCATTTATGAACAATCTACCATTGGCTGAACAAAATTTAGCATGGTTGATTCCTTCTTTAGTTGTATTTGTCATTGTCTACACACTGGATAGACTGAAGAAGTAAATTCAGGTGATTTATCAATAAATATTGTTTTACCCAAGCCGTATTTGTTCTGTAATCAATAATTGTCTCGTTTATCCAACAGACTATTATTGCTTACCCACCTTAACTTTGACCTCATCAGTCAGATTTGGAATGACTTTTGCTACTATTTATTTGTTTTGCAAGATGCTAAAAAGTAAATAGATTAAAGAATTACAAGAAACTCTATTCTTCTCATCACGATTTATCGAAATAATTCTATCACTTAGCTCACGTAGTATCTTAATTTCAAATATTTCGACTTTTGTCATATTAATGTCATAATTTATTTACATAATAGAGTGTTAAAAACTTGCTTTATTCTTCAATCCCCTGTACAAGTATGTAAACAAAGTCGACTAAATCATTCAGATTTGTCATGAATTATCAGGAGGGATGGAGATGTTATCATTACATTTCAACAAGCAAGTCTTCATTAATACTCTTAAAGCGAACAACAATGCTGTCGTTTTTTTAAGCACAATGTTTGCTCTCATGCTGACACTTGTTGTGCAAGGTACAATTCAAGGCACGTTGAAGCTTGAATATTTTGCTTATGCACTTGCTGCGACGCTAGCATTTTACGTGTGGGCCTTTATTGACACGAAATATCGTACTCAAAAGCTTTCTGATCAAGAAGCACATTTAGACTAAGAGATGGATGCCAAAGCATCCATCTTAAAGTCAATGTCATCATTTAAAGCACTCTATCAAAATAACAAGTTTTTCAATTCTGCTCTACTTATTAGAATAACCCAACATATAAACCATAAAGCAAACCTAAGGTCGCCCCAACCTCACCTAAGACCAATAGTACCATCGCACCTCTCATGAGCAATTTTGGTAATTCAATACGCCCTAATTGATGTGGTTCTTTGAACTGATTTGTCGTATCTTTCAATAAGCCATGCAAAATATAACTTAAAATTGAAAATGCAAAAAAGAAAATATTAATCAAAATAAAGAGCAAATTTGTCGATTCATTCAACGCTGAAAAATATGCCATAACCGCTAGAATTAACGTTGCAGGTGCATATAGCAAACTACTCCTATGCGCAATATCAACATAATAATGTGCTCGAGCTTGTTTAGATAAGCTGATTTGCACATACTTCCAAACGCCAGTAAGCATACCCGTCAATAAAAAAATACCACTAAAAAAAATAGCAAGTCTTACCGATAATTCCATTTGATCAATCATGATCTTACATTCCTTCGCTATAAAACAGATTGCAATATGTTTAGCATCTTATCTCATATTTCGTACTACTACTTGGCTACCTCCATACCTTATATAGAAATTTAAGCCAAAAAAAAGCTCCAATAAGGAGCTTTTTTATTAGAGTTTAAAGCGTGATTTTAACGGTTTTAATTCGATTATCTTCCATTTCTAGAATTTCGAAATTAACCCCTTGGTGTTCAATCAACATACCAACTTCAACCGCCCCACTCGTTTTATCTAAAATCAGTCCTGCAACACTAAAGTAACCTGAGTCTTCTTGCACCAGATCTAAATCTAATATATCGAGCGCCAGCTCTAATTGATATAAATCTAACATACCAGACGCCTTCCAAGTGGTATCATCGATTTTAACCAATTCAAGCTGTTCATCAGCATCTGGGAATTCACCAGCAATTGCTTCAAAAACATCTAATGGTGAGATTAAGCCTTGAATATTGCCATATTCATTTGTAACAAGTACCAATGAACCTTTAGAAGTTCTTAATGTATTAATTGCATCAATCACTTTCATTTTTTCATAAATGAAAATAGGACGGACACGTTTCATCAAATCTTTTAGTTGATCTGGATCATCTAATGCATCAATCAATTCTTTTGCACGTACAATCGTGATGACTTTATCCAATTGTCCACGACAAACTGGGAAAAGACTATGAGGTACAGCTAATACCTGTTCACGAATTGCTTCGGCATCGTCCTCAATATTAACCCAAGAAATTTGATTTCGAGGTGTCATAATTGAAGCAACTGAACGTTCAGCAAGTGATAGCACACCACCAACCATATAACGCTCTTCATCACCAAAAGCTTGTTGAATTTCTTCAACTTCTTTGGATGTTGCAATATCGGCATCCAATTTACTGCCCATCAATTTCAAAATTGAATCTGCAGTTCGATGACGTAACGGGATCTTCGCTTGATTTTTTTCAAGATTACGATTCGAAAATTGATTGAATGCTTCAATTAGAATTGCAACACCAATACCTGAATAAATATAACCTTTAGGGATATGGAATCCAAAACCTTCAGCGATTAGACTTACACCGATCAATAACAAGAAACTTAAACAAAGGATAACCACCGTAGGATGACGGTTAACAAACGTAGTTAACGGTTTTGATGCAATTAACATGACAACCATAGCCACAATCATCGCAGCCATCATCACGTAAATATTATCCACCATACCAATCGCAGTGATCACTGAGTCGAGTGAAAATACCGCATCTAGCACGACGATCTGAGCCACAACTGCAGCAAAACCAGCGTATACGACATTGTTATTCGTTTTAATCTCGGGTTTACCCTCCATTTTTTCATGGAGTTCATTGACAGCCTTATACACAAGGAATAGACCACCAAACAGTAATATCAAATCCCGACCTGAGAATGTTTTTCCAAAAATTTCAATCAATGGTTGAGTTAAAGTCACTAACCACGAGATCGCAAAAAGTAGACCTAGACGCATTAATAATGCGAGGGATAAACCGATTACACGGGCTTTATCACGTTGTTCTGGAGGAAGTTTTTCTGCAAGTATCGCAATAAATACTAAGTTATCAATACCTAAAACGATTTCAAGAATGATAAGGGTAATTAACCCTATCCAAATGCCAGGATCCAATAAAAATTCCATATTAGATCTCCTGGTTCTTATTATTTAAGATAATGTAAGAAGCTAAATTAGGCCAACACGGCGACGGGTCCATATATAAAGTTACCTTTTCAGAAATGATGAAACTATTATGCATAAGAATTTTATTTTGTAATTACTTTTTTTATGTTCAAAACAATTTTTTATGTAAATTTAGATCATATCTTTAGTCGTAATTGCCATCCTTGAATAGTCTTTGACATTTTCGACACAAAAAAAAATATCAGTGCCAAGTTATAGTTCCTATATTTTTCAATAGAATTTGGTCAGCGTGGAATTTACATAAAGATATAATCATGAAGATCAGAATAGCTGTATTTTTCGAATCTTCTGTTTTGATACACATAAAGATATTTACAGATCATTGAAATATGTTTTATAAAACTGAAGTCAATAGGTGTCATACCTTTTGTCTGATTTAAGGTAAGCGCTTGAACATAAGTTGATTATTTGAACATAGTTCTTTTAATATAGGTTATGCTTCATGTAATATTTAAATTAATAAAAACAATTAAGTTACACTGACAAGGACGTAGCGATGTCAAAAAAATATGCAAAATTTTTACCTTCATCTGAAAATTTTGAACTCGAAAATTTTCCATTCTATTGGATCACTCAAGTCCATTCTCAGTATGTACTGAATGTTGACCATGTGCTCAAAAAGTATGGCGTTGATAATTCTCGTCGACGTTTGCTTGTCGCATTGTCTACTAAACCAGATGCAAGTGTTTCAGAACTCTCTGACATGATTGTGTCAAAAATGTCGACGACTACAAAAATCGTTTACCGTTTAAAAGATGAAGGAATGGTTGACACTTACTCGTGTGAAAACGATGCCCGTATTACGCGTGTGGTACTAACACCAAAAGGTTTAGAAATGACAAAAAAAATTAATGACCTGATGAGTGTGGTTCTTGAACAAACATTTGAGGGATTAACCCCACTTCAAATTGAAAAACTAATGGAAAGCTTAAAGCATATTTTCAAAAATTTAGCGCATTAATTTTCCTAAACTTTAGATTAAAGCCCATCATCAAACATATTGAGTTGGGCTGTATTGTTCTGCCGTGGTTTTGGACAATAAAAACATTCAAATTCCCCTACTGGAAAGCCTTCAACAAAGTTCTGAATGTCGGGGGATTTTAAACTCAACCACTGATCTAATTTATGGTGCGGAATAATAATTACTGATCGTTTAACATCTCCAGGCTCATGAAAATCCTTCATCATTTCGTGATGAATAGCATCCATGGTAATCATCGTTGCTGAACGATAAATAATTTGATCAATTTTCGTGATTTCATACAACGCTGCGATAAAAAATGCCTGACCATCTTTTCTTCTCACACCCCATCGTTGCGGTCGTCCATTAATATATTTTGCTTCATAAAACTCAGTGACTGGAATTACACCAAATTTACATTTTTCAAATGCTTCTTGAAAACTTCTTTTTTCGCTTAATGTTTCATTGCGTGCATTATAGGTTTTCTTCGCTATTTCTGTATCAGTTGCCCATTTTGGTATAAAACCAAAATTAACTAACCTCCACTCGTAGCTATGATCAGATTTAAATAACAACGGGGTTTCGTAGCTTGGATAAACCTCTTCCACATATTCAAATGAAATATGTGGAAGTTCTAATGCTTGGATTTGATGCGCTTGTATTGGCTTAAAGTTGGCACACATAGCATAATTTTCAATACTATAAAAAACTTAGGCTATTATAGCCGATCCAATTCAGTTCATTATGATGATATTGGTACTGTCATCCAGTGTGTACGCGTGAATTCATCCATAATCCAATGCCCATTAAAGCGCCCTAATCCAGAGTTCTTTTCTCCACCGAATGGTGCATTAGCATGGTCCGCGACACTTATACCATTAATATGTGTCATTCCAATATCGAGTTTTGAAGCGATTTCTACTCCGCGCTCAATATCAGATGTACATACAGCACCAGATAAACCAAACGGTGTGTCATTGGCGATTTGAATTGCATGTGCCTCATCATCTGCTCTGATGATCGGCAGAATTGGTCCGAAGCTCTCCTCTTGAGCAATTGTATAAGTCGGCAACACATCAATAAACACATGAGGTGAAACCAAATTATTCTCAATACCCCCAGCATAGACCAACTTAGCACCTTCTATTTGAGCCTGATCAATGATTCGTTGATGCTGTTTCACTTGTGTATTGTTAATAATAGGTCCTATAAGCGTCTCATCAAGATTAGGATCACCCACAGGAATATCTTTTACTTTGTTTAAAAGCCTTTCAACATATTCATTGTGAATCGATTGATCTACGATGACACGATTAGTGCTCATACAGATTTGACCTTGGTGAAGGAAGCGCCCCTTGATCGTCAAATCGACTGCCAAATCTAAATCTGCATCTTTAAGAATTAATAATGGCGCATTCCCCCCAAGCTCTAAAGCAAGTCGTTTGATTCTAGAGCTGGCCATCGCTTTAGCACCAACATTTTGTCCTACTTCTGTAGAGCCAGTGAATGAAATCATCTTCGGGATAGAATGCTCGACAAAATAATCCCCTATTTCACTACCACTACCCACAATGACATTCAGTACACCAGCGGGCACACCCGCCTCTTCAAACAATTTCCCTAATAATGTTCCACCTGTAACAGGTGTGTCACTCGCAGGTTTTAGTACCACTGTATTTCCACATGCGATTGCGCAAACAATCGATCGCATTGACAAATGAAATGGAAAATTCCAAGGGCTAATGACAGCAATAACACCCAACGCTTTGCGTTGATAAAAACTTTTTCTCGCAGGATCTTTACTTTCTAGCTGAACAGTTTGGATTTGATCAGGAAAAGTGAATGATTCTGAGATAATACCAAGCGCAGCACCCACTTCAATATTTGCCTTGAGACGCGTACTTCCAGACTCGGTAATCAGCCAATCTATAATTTCGTCTTTACGTAATTGTATGATGTCATGCAGCTTCTGAATGATTTTCTTGCGATCTATAGCAGAGGTAATTAAGCCAAGATCAAATGCTTGTTGTGCTGCAGAAAAAGCGAGATCAACATCAGACTGATTCGCCGCTTGAATTTGGTGTATTTCTTTTAAATCAAATGGATTAAAATTTTGTATGACACGCTCTGAAGAGCCTTTTAACCAAGAACCGTTAATATACTGTTGATTTAAATTTGAATATCGCGTCATTTTATGTCCCTCTTCATGCCACTTTTTACCCAATGGTCAACTATTTTACACAGTCGTAAAAAAAGCCTCCGGAGAGGCCTTTTTATTTTAATTAGTCACCAGTATAACCTTTAAGCTTCAAGCGGTAAGCATGAAGTAATGGTTCTGTATAACCTGATGGTTGTTCAGCACCTTTAAACACTAAATCATATGCTGCTTGGTAAGCATAACCGTCAAACCCAGGCGCCATTGGTGTGTACGCTGGATCGTTCGCATTTTGCTCATCTACAATTTTAGCCATACGTTGCATTACTTCTTCAACTTGCTCTTTAGTCACGATACCGTGACGTAACCAGTTAGCAACGTGTTGAGATGAAATACGTAAAGTTGCACGGTCTTCCATCAAACCAACGTTGTTGATGTCTGGAACTTTAGAACAACCAACACCCAAATCAACCCAACGAACAACATAACCAAGAATACCCTGAAGGTTATTTTCTAACTCTTTGGTTTTCTCTTCATCAGTCCAATTCGTATCAGTCGCTAATGGTGGAGTTAATAAATCATCTAAAGGTAATGCTTCAGTTTTTAACAACTCTTGTTGACGCGCTGAAACATTACATTGGTGATAGTGAATCGCATGAATTACAGCACCAGATGGTGATGGAACCCAAGCACAGCTCGCACCAGCTTCAGGATGCTCAATTTTGGTTTTATACATATCTAAAAGCATATCTGGTTTAGGCCACATGCCTTTACCAATTTGTGCTTTGCCACGTAAGCCTGCTTGTAAACCAACCATCACGTTACGGTTTTCATATGCAGGGAACCAAATTTGAGATTTAACTTCACCCTTACGAACGAATGGACCTGCTTCCATAAAGGTATGGATTTCGTCACCTGTACGGTCCATGAATCCTGTGTTAATGAAGATGGTACGATCTTTCGCTTGAGCAATACAGTTTTTCAAGTTTACAGAAGTACGGCGCTCTTCATCCATGATCCCGATTTTAAGCGTTTTTGCTGGCAAACCTAGAGCTTGTTCTGCACGCTCAAATAGTTCAACTGCAAATGCAACTTCTTCAGGGCCATGCATCTTAGGTTTAACGATATACATAGAACCTTTACGAGAGTTCTTGATTTCATTTTGACCTTTGATGTCAGCAAACGTTAATAACGGTGTGATCAATGCATCCATGATACCTTCATAGATTTCTTGACCATCCACTAGGATCGCCGGGTTCGTCATCAAATGACCAACGTTACGAAGAAGCATCAATGAACGACCGTGCAAAGTTGTTTCGCCACCGATCAGATTTTTGTGGGTACGGTCTTTGTTTAAAGCACGAGTAATGGTTTTACCATTTTTCTCGATTTTCTCTTCCAAAGTACCCTTCATCAAACCTAACCAGTTACGGTAGCCTTCAACTTTTTCTTCAGCATCAACCGCAGCAATTGAGTCTTCCAAATCTTGGATCGTTGTTACCGCAGATTCTAAAACAAGATCTTTTACGCCAGCAGCATCCGTTTGACCAATTGGGCTTGTCGCATCGATTTCAATGATGACATGCAAACCATTATTTAATAAAACGATTTCTGTCGGCGCAGACTCTTCACCATTAAAACCTACAAATTGAGCTTGTTTAGCCAAATTCGTTGTGCTGCCATCTTTAAGCGTTACCACTAATTTTTTTGCTTCAACAGCGTATTTCGTAACATCCGCATGTGATCCATTTGCTAAAGGGAAAGTTTCATTTAAGAAATTTTTAGCAAAAGCGATAACTTTTTCGCCACGAACAGGGTTATACCCCTTACCTTTTTCCGCACCGCCTTCTTCCGAGATGACATCGAAACCATACAATGCGTCATATAAAGAGCCCCAACGAGCATTTGCAGCGTTCAAGCAGTAACGTGCATTACGTACAGGCACAACCAATTGTGCACCCGCCAATAGTGCGATTTCTTCATCTACATTTTCAGTTGTAATTTGAAAATCTTCTACTTCTGGTAATAAGTAGCCAATTTCTGTCAGGAAAGCTTTGTAAGCTCCTAATTCAAATTTATTATTGCGGTGCCATTCATCAATTTTCGCTTGAATGTCATCACGCTTAGCCAAGAGTGCTTTATTTTTTGGGCTAAGATCAACAACGACTTGTTCAAAGTTTTTCCAGTAAGTTTCACTGTCTAAACCAGAACCTGGTAGTGCTTCATTTTCGATGAAATCGTAGAGTTCTTTAGCAATCGCTAACTTGCCTTTCTGAATACGTGCAGTCATTGTCTTTCCTGATATTGCTACTTTTTATACAAGAGAATCTAGTATACCCATTTATAAATTGCTGAATAGTAATATCACATTGCTAAATAGTGATCATTTATTATAGACACCAATCAGATGAGACTTTTGATCTATTACTTATTGAGTCGTTTTAATTCAACAATCTAATTACAGTGTATAAAGTTTTATAAAGGTAGAAATTAGACTTAAGTGCCAATTTCCATCAAATCTGATTTAATTTAAACCAATATGTCTATTTTCTCTACGCTTTTAAGCGACGATTTCAAATTTATTCCACTCCAAATAAAAAAACCCAAACATCATCTGTTTGGGTTCGTTTTTGAATTTTCACATTTATTCTGCAGGCATATCAATTTGTCGATGCGCAGATTGTAAATAGTCATCTGATTGCATTTCGAGTAAGCGTGAACGTGTGCGTTCGATTTCAAACGCTAATTTTTCGCCACTATATATATCAATGATACTGGCATGTGAGGTTAGTAATAATTTAACACCACGATCATAGAACTCATCGACTAAATAAATGAATCGGCGTGTTCCTTCTGATAAATAATCATTCA
Source organism: Acinetobacter sp. ANC_7511 (assembly GCF_056779975.1). Lineage (NCBI taxonomy): Bacteria > Pseudomonadati > Pseudomonadota > Gammaproteobacteria > Moraxellales > Moraxellaceae > Acinetobacter > Acinetobacter sp. ANC_7511. The sequence continues at coordinate 74,825 of NZ_JBWYIY010000014.1, read as the reverse complement.
GATCGGGAACATTACTGACTAGGACAGTGTTATAAGTGTTCGCAATTTCGATAAAGTCCGCAGGACTTCGTGGCTTCATACAGAGTTCAGAAAACTCACACCATAATACATCTTCAGTATGACCAATTGTATCGACATTACGTCCATTAATGATGATCGGTTCTTCACTCACATTTTGAGCACTGGTTAATGCTGAAAAACGTTGTGCCATCCATACCTGATTATCATGGCTTAAAGGTGATTTGAACAACTGCGCTTGTTTCAGTACACGCAAACGATAGTCAACACCTGCATCCACATTCAAAATGACACAATTCTTTTTTACCATTTCAATCGTTGGAATAAAGCGGTCGCGATGAATACCGTTCTTGTATAAACCATCTGGTGCAATGTTTGATGTCGCAACAAGTGTAATTCCACGAACAAATAGCTTTTGGAATAAATCACTTAAAATCATCGCATCCGTGACATTTGATACAAAGAATTCATCAAAACAGATCACAACCGCATCTTTGTAAATTTGATCAGCAACGATGTCGAGTGGATTTTGCTGTCCTGAATTTTTATTTAACTCTTTATGCACATATTGCATAAAATGATGGAAATGCATACGCGTCTTACGACGGAATGGTATCGCATCATAAAACTGGTCCATCAACCAAGTTTTTCCACGCCCAACACCACCCCACATATAAACACCCTTCGGGGCTGTTTGACGGCGAAAACGTCGAAACGCTTTTTTAGAAGCTTTATATCGTAAGATCAGTTCTTCCCAAACACGATTAAGTTCATGTACAGCTTGAGCTTGAGCATCATCAGGCATAAATTGTCCTGACGAAATTGCGTGAGCATAACGTTCTGCAGGTGATTGCGGAGTGTGACTTAAACTATTTTGCGAAGAATGAGAATGGAACATAGATATTGATTACTTTTTTAGGCCGTCGGAAGTATAACGAATATTTAAAAAAATGATAAATAACACTTTGGCATATACCATTTGAGCATACATGCTGAGGTTATTTCCCATACTGTCGTGGACTTTGTCCAAACCATCTTTTAAAAGCATGGTTAAATGCTGCAGGTTCTGAATATCCAAGCATTTCAGCTATTACTTCGATTGAATACTCTTTGTACTCAATTAATCGAAGCGCTTTCTCTCGAATGAGTTGCTCCCGTATTTGCTTATAGCTTGTATCCAGTTGGTTAAGCTGATGTCGCAAAGTACGCTCTGGAATATTCAATGCTTGAGCAGTTTCTGCCATTGTTGGAATCTGCCCCGTTTGTAAATCCAAATAATCGTGAATTCTTTGAATCAACTGGTGTTGATTCAATTGTTGTGCATTCAATCTTTCGATTTCAGCATTACATCTTTGTTGATGGACATTAAATGTGATTTGATCAGCTGAAGGCAACTTCAATTCTAAAATTTCAGCATCAAAAATCAGTCGAAATTTCTCTTGTTCAAACCGAACTTGTTCACCGAAATAATTCAAATACTTGTTCAAAAAAATGGATTCTTTCGGTCGTGAAAACGGCAATTCAATCTGCACTTCAGGAAAGGGCAATCCTATCATTTTGTAGATATCTTGCACGAATTTAACCGTACCTGAAATTTCACATTGAGCCCTGAACTCATCAACTTCACTTTGTAAATTGAGTGGCTCATAACATAAAGCCGCATAGACACTCGTCTGCTCTAATGTAAGCCTACCCGATAAATGGGTAAGCGCTTGATAGCGTATTCCATTTGTGAGAGCCGCACCGACATTCGAGCTTGTGACCAACAGCATGAGAAGCGGACCATAGCCTGCGAGCGCATAATGTTGACCGACATCCAAACCAAGCAGCGGGTTAACCCCTTTAGCAATAATTCTTTGAATGATTTGTTCTAATTCAGGTTGAATCGTTGAACTCGGATCTAAGGCATCCGCCTTTAAACCGACAGCTTCCAATCTTTCGTCCACATTTATTCCGACCTGTCGCATGCCCTGTATGAGATACAACAAACCGAGAATCGACCTTTTCATAAAACAGAATTTTAAAATTAAAGTTGCATATGTTTTACCCTAAAAAAAAGGGAAAGAATATTGCCGAAAATATCAATATTAAATGTCAATGAAATCATGTCAGTTTCAGTCCAGACTGCTTATGATAGCTTCAAATAATATAAACGAGTATTAAAATGGAAGTTACATCAGATCAGCTAGATACAAATTCAGTCGACTTAACTGAAACGCAACTCATCAAGAAAAATACTAAAATTGCGATTATCGGCGCCGGATTTGGAGGATTAGCCACAGCTATTCAACTTCTTAAACGCGGTATCAAAGATTTTGTTATTCTTGAAAAAGCTACAGATGTAGGTGGTACTTGGCGTGAAAATCAATACCCGGGTGCTGCATGTGATGTGCAGTCTCATATGTATTCATTATCTTTTGCACCTAAATCTGATTGGACAAAACGATATGCTGAAGCACCTGAAATTTTTCAATATATTCAAGATCTTATTCAAGAATATGATTTAAAAAAATTTATTCAATTTGATACCGAAGTCATTTCGACACGCTTCGATGAGCAAGCTCATGCGTGGGAAATCTCCATCAAGAATCAAAGTGCTCTACGCAGTCAATTCCTTATTTTTGCCTCTGGTCCATTGCATATTCCTCAAATTCCAAAGATTAAAGGTATCGAAAAATTTAAAGGCGAAGTATTCCACTCATCATCTTGGAATCATGCTTATGACCTGAATGGTAAACGTGTAGCCAGTATCGGCACAGGTGGAAGTGCAATTCAATATATTCCTGAGATTGCACCAAAAACCAAACAGTTATACGTGTTTCAAAGAACTGCTGCATGGGTAATACCGCGCGATGAACGTGCTTATAATGCTTTAGACAAAAAACTGTTTGCCCAATACGACTGGTTTAGAAAATTGCATCGAGCGCGCTTGTATTGGTCAAATGAATCACGCGTAGTTCCGATTGTAAAACCTCAAATGATGCGACTGGGTCAAAAACTTGCAGAAGCTTTTATTCGCTTCCAAGTCAAAGATAAAGAAATAGCAAAAAAATTGACACCAGATTACACCATGGGGTGTAAAAGAATTTTGGTATCAAATCGATATTTCCCAACATTTAATCGCAAGAATGTAGAGCTCGTGACGGACAGCATCCAAGAAATTACTGAAAATGCGATTGTTACCAAAGATGGGCAAGTACGAGAAATAGATTGCTTAATTTACGGTACTGGTTTTATTACTGATCCACGAATTTATTTAAAAGATTTTAAATGTTATGGTGAAAATGGTATTGAGTTGAAAGAAGCATGGAAAGAGGGTGCTGAAAGCTATTATGGAATTTCTACCAAAGGATTTCCAAATCTCTTTCAACTTTTAGGCCCGAATACTGTTTTAGGTCATAACTCTGTAATTTTTATGATCGAATCTCAAGTGAATTACATTCTACAACTGATTGAAGCTGTAGAAAAATCCAAAACCAAAGCAATCGTGGTCAAAGATGTAGTCCAAGAAGAATTCAACCGTAAAATCCAAGAAAAATTTGCAGGCACAGTTTGGCAATCTGGCTGTGTGAGTTGGTATCAGCAAGAAGGCGGAAAGAATTTTTCACTTTGGCCGAGTTATACATGGAAGTATTGGCTAGAAACCAAAAATGCAAATCTAGCCGATTACCGTTTCTTGAATTAAATGAATAAAAAAAATCAGCTCAATTGAGCTGATTTTTTTTACTGAGCCAGCGCTTTTTGAATATCATCTTCAATGCTTTCTGGTTTAGTTGTAGGTGCATATCGATTAAGCACTTTGCCATCTTTTCCAATCAAAAATTTGGTAAAGTTCCACTTAATTCCACTTCCTAAAATGCCTTTGCTGTTGTTGGTGAGATACCGAAAAATCACATGGGCTTCAGGACCTTTTACATCCACTTTAGCGAACATCGGAAAGGATACACCGTAATTTCTCTGGCAAAAACTACCAATTTCTTCGTGCGTACCCGGATCTTGCCCACCAAATTGATTACACGGAAATCCTAATACCTCAAAACCTTGATCTTTATACTTTTCATACAGCGCTTCCAACCCTGCAAATTGTGGCGTAAATCCACATTTGCTGGCTGTGTTGACTATCAATAGCACTTTACCTTCATAGTCCGAAAATTGCTTATTTTCCCCTTCTAGCAATTCTGCCTCAAATTGATAAATATTGGTCATGGATAGGTTTCCTCATCATTTTTTTCTTGGGTTTTTAATTCTAATGAAGCTGAGTTTACACAATAGCGAAGACCTGTAGGTTCAGGTCCATCCTCAAAAACATGACCTAGATGTGCGTCACAATGATGACAAACAATCTCAGTACGAATCATGCCATGTGAGTGATCGTCATGTTCTTCAATGACTGTTTGGTTGATTGGACGATAAAAACTAGGCCATCCACAACCACTGTCATATTTGGTTTCTGAAGTAAATAAAGGTTCGCCACAGCAACGACAAACATAAGTTCCTTCTTGTTTGGTATTCCAATATCGCCCTGTGAAAGCAGGCTCAGTTCCCTTTTGACGGGTAATACGATACTCCTCTGGTGATAACTCTCTTTGCCATTCTCGGTCTGTTTTATTGAGTTTTCCCATGATTAACTCCTTTAAATCTTTGACATTCAATGTCATGCTTCAGTACCTTCATATTTACGCTAGAGCTTGAAAAATTTCTAGCTAAATTTCTACATAGATTGTGATATTTAGTAATCTATTTTTATTCACTCAAAAATAATTGGATGGGAATATGTCCGTTTTAGGTAACACTACTCCACGCGAAATTAAGAAATCGTCTAAGCTCGAGCATGTATGCTATGACATTCGTGGACCTGTGTTACGCGCCGCCAACGAAATGGAAGAAGCCGGACATAAGATAATTAAACTCAATATCGGCAACCCAGCGCCCTTCGGTTTTGAAGCACCTCAAGAAATTATCAATGATGTTGCGTTGAACTTACCAAATGCAATTGGCTATACAGACTCAAAAGGGATTTTCCCTGCCCGCAAAGCGGTTTGTCAGTACTATCAACAAAAAGGTATTTTCAATATGCATGTCAATGACGTTTATATTGGGAATGGTGTTTCTGAGCTGATTGTAATGGCTATGCAAGGCCTGTTAGATGACGGCGATGAAATGCTGGTGCCAATGCCAGATTATCCATTATGGACTGCTGCCGTTAATCTTTCTGGTGGTACTGCAATCCATTATAAATGTGATGAAGAAAACAATTGGTATCCTGATATTCAGGATATGGAAAACAAAATTACGCCTAATACTCGTGGGATCGTGATTATCAATCCGAACAACCCAACGGGTGCTGTTTATCCACGTCATGTCTTAGAAAAAATTGTCGCTCTTGCAAAAAAATATGACCTGATTTTATTTGCTGATGAGATCTACGATAAGATCGTTTACGATGGAATCGAACATGTATCGGTCGCTGCCCTTGCGGGTAATCAACTGTGTATTTCATTTAACGGATTATCTAAATCCTATCGAATTGCTGGATACCGTTCAGGCTGGATGGCAATTACGGGTGATAAGACACGTGCAGCAGATTATATTGAAGGTCTAGACATGCTCGCGTCAATGCGCCTGTGTGCTAACCATCAAGCTCAATATGCTATTCAAACTGCATTGGGTGGCTACCAGTCTATCAACGATTTAATTCGTCCAGGTGGTCGTTTGTATGAGCAACGCAATATTGCTTGGCAAATGTTGAATGAAATCCCAGGTGTAAGCTGTGTTAAACCTGAAGGTGCAATGTATTGTTTCCCTAAACTTGATCCTGAAATTTATCCGATTCAGGATGATGAACAGTTTATGCTTGACTTCCTCAAAGCAGAAAAAGTGTTATTGGTTCAAGGTACAGGATTCAACTGGCCTACCCCTGATCATTTCCGTGTGGTGTTCTTGCCTGCTGAAAATGAACTTCGTGAAGCGATTAACCGTCTAGGAAGATTCTTGGCGAAAATGCGTTAATTCAGTCGTTTTATGTGAATGATGTATTTAAAACCCCCAGATTTCAATGTGGGGGTTTTATATTTAATATTTTGATTATTTCATGATATTAATTTCATTTTGATTATATACAAACACCCTTCTTTTCCTTTATCGTGATTAAGCATTATCCATGCACAATACTATAAAAAACATTTAGGAAAAAAGATGAAAAAGACGCTAACCGCACTGACTCTATCGATTGGCTTGTTATTACCCCTAGCGAGCTTTGCTAAAAATAACGTTGTCGTCGTTGCAACTGGGGGAACGATTGCTGGTGCTGGTGCTAGTTCAACCAACAGCGCCACTTACACTGCCGCAAAAGTTCCAATGGATGACTTACTGAATGCCGTCCCTCAAATTAAAGATTTAGCCAATGTGAGTGGCGTACAAGCAATGCAAGTTGCTTCTGAAAGTATTACGGACAAAGAATTACTTTCCCTTGCCCGCCAAGTCAATGATTTGGTTAAAAAGTCAGATGTAAATGGTGTTGTGATTACACATGGCACAGATACTTTAGAAGAAACCGCTTTTTTTCTTAATCTAGTCGTACAAACGGAAAAACCTATTGTTGTTGTCGGCTCAATGCGCCCATCGACGGCTTTATCTGCGGATGGCCCACTAAATTTATATAGTGCAGTTGCTCTGGCAGCAGACCCGAGTGCAAAAAATAAGGGGGTGTTCATCCTTATGAACGATAGTATTTTTGCAGCTCGAGATGTGACTAAAGGCATTAATATTCATACCAATGCCTTTGTAAGCCAATGGGGAGCTTTAGGGACGTTGGTAGAATCTAAACCTTATTGGTTCCGAAGTTCTGTTAAGCGATTTAATCAGCGGTCAGAATTTAATATCGAGAATATTAAGGGTGATACACTCCCATTAGTTCAAATTGTCTATGGCTCTGGCAACATGATTCCTGATGCTTATCAAGCGTATGCCAAGGCTGGGGTTAAAGCCATTGTCCATGCAGGTACAGGAAACGGCTCAGTCGCGAAAAATATTGTTCCCACGCTGAATCAACTTCAGCAAAGTGGTATACAAATTGTACGTTCTTCACGAGTGCCACAAGGATTCGTTCTCCGTAATGCCGAACAACCAGATGACAAATATGGTTGGGTAGTTGCACATGACTTCAACCCTCAAAAAGCTAAAATTTTAACCGCGCTTGCTTTAACCAAAACCAAAGATGCAAAAGAAATACAACGCATGTTCTGGGAATATTAAGCCCAATTTTCATGTTATAAAAAAGTGCCGAATGGCACTTTTTTTGATTGATATAAAATCGCCTTTATTCAAATCGAAGATAATTTGTGCGAATCATATAAAATATCGTGGATTCTCAGCTCTAAATCACTTTGCATGATAAAATACGCTCTGCTCTTGTAAAGGACTCATCTATGCAGTTTGTTCATCTCGGTGTTCATACAGAATTTTCTATTACTGAATCAATCGTACGTATACCTGATCTAATGAAGTCTGCTGTACAGGATTCTATGCCTGCACTCGCGATGACAGATTTATCGAACTTACATGCAGCAGTGAAGTTTTATACCTCGTGTCTTAAAAAAGGGATTAAACCTATTTTAGGAAGTGTGATTCGTTTGAATGATGAATCACATCGTATGACTTTACTGGCGATGAATAATGAGGGTTGGCGTAGTTTAACTGAAGTAGTATCGCGCGGCTTTATTGAAGGACAACAACTCAGTATCCCGTGTGTAAAAAAAGAATGGGTGTTAGAACAAGCGCCGGGCATGATTGCACTTTTAGGGATTAAAAGTGATGTTGGAGAAATGCTGTGTTCAAGTAGCCCTGAAAAAGCTGAACCCTTACTTGAAGCTTGGATAGAAAAATTTGGCAATCGTGTCTATTTAGCACTCACGCGCACCAATCGCCCACAAGAAGAAGATTTTATTATTGAAGCTGTTAAATTAGCCGCAAAATATCAAATCGGTGTTGTCGCTCATAATGATGTTCATTTTATTAGAGAAGAAGACTTTGAAGCCCATGAAGCGCGCGTCTGCATCGCAGATGGCTATGTTTTAGGTGATAATCGTCGTCCACGTACTTACAGCCCTGAGCAATATTTCAAAACAACAGCGCAAATGGTGGAGTTATTTGCTGATATCCCCAGTGCTATTCAAAATACAGTTGAAATTGCTAAACGCTGTAATGTGACACTTCGCTTAGGTAAATACTTTTTACCTGACTATCCAATTCCTGAAGGTCATACAATTGATACCTTCTTTGCCCATTTGTCTAAAGAAGGATTAGAAGAACGTCTTAATCACCTCTATCCTGTGGAGAAACGTGGAGAAGACTGGCCTGAAATTCGGAAAGAATATGACGATCGATTAGATTTCGAAATCAAGATCATTAACTCGATGGGATTCCCAGGTTACTTCTTGATTGTCATGGACTTCATTCAGTGGTCCAAGAACAATGGCGTACCTGTAGGCCCGGGCCGTGGTTCAGGTGCAGGCTCATTAGTTGCATACAGTTTAAAAATTACAGATTTAGATCCACTACCATACGGACTTCTTTTCGAACGTTTCTTAAACCCTGAACGTGTTTCGATGCCAGACTTTGACGTGGATTTTTGTATCGCAGGTCGTGATCGTGTAATTGATTATGTAGCACGAACTTATGGGCGTGACGCTGTATCTCAAATTGCAACATTTGGTACGATGGCAGCGAAAGGTGCAATTCGAGATGTTGCACGAGTTTTAGGTAAGTCTTACGGCTTAGCAGATCGTATTTCTAAAATGATCCCGACTAAACCTTTGGGTTTAAGTTTAGAAGAATCTTTAGAAGCAGAACCACAACTTAAAGATATTGTAACCAACCCATCCAACCCAGATTATGAAGATGCATCAGAAATCTGGGAAATGGCGCTTAAACTTGAAGGAATAACGCGTAACACTGGTAAGCACGCAGGTGGTGTTGTAATCGCACCGACCAAGATTACGGACTTCTCAGCTGTACTGTGTGACGAAGATGGTACCGGTCGTGTCGCTCAATTTGATAAAGACGATGTTGAGGCGGCAGGACTTGTTAAATTTGACTTCTTGGGGTTGCGAAATCTTACTGTAATTGAAGATGCTATTCAGCACATTAACCAACGATTAAAGTTTGATATACCTCTAAAGATTGAGAATATTCCGCTAAATGACAAAGCTGCATATTCGATATTTGCCGAAGCAAATACCACTGCGGTATTCCAATTTGAATCCGTGGGCATGAAAAAAATGCTCAAGGAAGCACGCCCAAGTAAATTTGAAGAAATTATTGCCTTCGTGTCATTGTACCGCCCGGGCCCAATGGATCTAATTCCAGACTTTATTCATCGTATGCATGGTGGAGAGTTCGAATACTTACATCCCCTATTAGAAGGTGTCTTAGAACCTACCTATGGGATTATGGTATATCAAGAACAGGTTATGCAAGCAGCTCAGTATTGTGCTGGATATAGTCTAGGTGGTGCGGACTTACTTCGTCGTGCGATGGGTAAAAAGAAACCTGAAGAGATGGTTAAACAACGCCAAATCTTTATTGAAGGTGCTGCAAAAAAAGATATCGATGAGCAAACGGCGAACCATATCTTCGACTATATGGAAAAATTTGCAGGCTATGGTTTCAACAAATCACATGCTGCAGCCTATGCATTGGTGGCTTATCAGACGGCTTGGTTAAAAGCACACTATCCTTCTGAGTTTATGTCCGCTGTACTGACTTCGGAAATGCAAAACACAGACAGTATTGTATTCTTGATTGATGACTGTCGTAACAATGGTCTCGACGTGTTACCACCTTCCGTCAATATGTCGATTTATCAATTCCATGCAATTGATGAAAAAACCATTGTATATGGTCTAGGTGCAATCAAGGGTGTTGGTGAAGCAGCTATGCAATCCGTCATTGATTCACGTAAGCAACTTGGACCTTATAAAGATTTATTTGATTTCTGCCATCGCATTGATCTGAAGAAAATCAATAAACGTACACTTGAAGCTTTGATTCGCTCAGGAGCCTTAGATTGTCTCGGCCTTGAACGCGCGACTTTAATGGCTCAATTGCCTGAAGCTGTACAAGCAGCCGAACAAGCTCGTTCAAACCGCGAAACAGGCATTATGGATTTATTTGGTGAAGTTGAAGAAGTTCAACGTAAACCCACTAAACCTGTAAAACCTTGGTCTGATGAAGTCCGTTTAAAAGGTGAAAAAGACACCTTAGGTTTATACTTAACGGGACACCCCATTGATGTGTATCGCCCCGAGTTAAAAGCGTTTATTTCTAACAAAATTAATGAGCTGACTCCAACACGTCGTGGTGTGACTACAGTATTTGCCGGCTTGGTTGTGGATGTCGCAAATTTCCCTAACCGCATGATGATCACACTCGATGATGGTACTGCTCGAATTGAAGTCTCAGCAAATCATGAACGCTTCCAACGTTTTAAAGATATTATTGTGAATGAAAGAGTGATTGTGATTGAAGGTGAAATATATGAACGTGAAGGCTTCGATCGTCCGATGGGACGTCTTACAAAAGCGTTTACATTAAACGAAATTCGTCAAAAACGTGCGAATCACATCCTCATCAAATTACAACCTGAGCATATTCAGCCAAATCTTGGTCAAGAGCTTTCACAGATCATTCAACCATTTTGTGATGTAGATATGTGTCAGCATGTGCCATTACAAGTACAACTCGACTTTCCATATGCAACGGCTGATTTTCATTTACCACCACAATGGAATGTCGCACCACTCGATGACTTATTGTTCAAACTGCGCGACTATTTTGGTAAAGAGGCCTTACATGTGGAGTATCATGTCAAGTCAAAAGCTGCACGTTCCCACGCCGCAGAACCAAAATCAGAACCAGTCATCACATCACATGCCTCTCCACCAGACCAGATCAGTATGGATGAAGCAATGGATCAATACATGACGGAAGTCAGTCAATACTCTTAATTTTGGAAGATTTATGAATTTAATTGATAATGCTGCTGTCTCAGCGCATTTGTCTCATGTGCGTATTGTCATGGTGAATACTACCCTGCCTGCGAATATCGGTAGCGCACTTAGAGCAATGAAAACCATGGGGCTTTCAAAATTGGTTTTAGTTGCACCTAAAACTTATCCTCACCCTGATATTGATGCACTTGCAGCCGGTGCAACCGATTTAATTGATCAAATTCAGATTGTAGAAACGCTTGAAGAAGCCATCGCAGATTGTCATTTAGTCTTTGGTACAAGTGCTCGTAGCCGAACTATTCCATGGCCTTTATTAGATGCTCGGCCTGCTGCTGATAAATCGATGCAAGCGGTGATCAAAGAACAACAAGAAATTGCCGTAATATTTGGGCGTGAAGATCGCGGATTAACCAATGAAGAGTTGGCCTTGGCGAATTACCATGTGACCATCCCTGTGAATACAGACTATGGGGTACTCAATGTCGCTCAAGCAATTCAAATTATTTGCTATGAAATGCGAATGGCGACCACAGCTCTCATGGAACAAGTTGAAGATCCTCAAGCAGTTATGAAAGTGACTGATGAAGATTCTATGCATTGGGATGAGCCGTTGGTAACACATCAACAGATGGAACAATTTTATCCTCATTTTGAAAAAATGTTGCACGAAATCGAGTTTTTAGACCCAGAAAACCCACGATTATTGCCTTTACGCTTGCGTCGCTTATTCGGACGTATACAATTAGATCGTATGGAGTACCATCTTCTTAGAGGTATTTTCAGTCGTGTTCAGGCATTGAACAATGGCACATGGAAAAAGTCAGATTCTAAAGAGAAATCAAAAGATGCTTAAACAGCTTAAAGAAGATATTCAAGCTGTGTTTGCCCGCGATCCTGCGGCGCGCAACACATTTGAAGTTTTAACCACTTATCCAGGAATTCACGCACTGATTATGCATCGTGTTGCGCATGAGCTTTGGAAAAAAGAGTGTAAAACTTCAGCCCGCATGCTGTCTTCTTTTAGTCGTTTTGCAACTGGTATCGAAATTCACCCAGGTGCCAAAATTGGCAAACGTTTTTTTATTGATCACGGTATGGGTGTGGTCATTGGGGAAACAGCTGAAATTGGTGATGATGTGACGCTCTATCATGGCGTGACATTAGGTGGCACCACTTGGAATAAAGGCAAACGTCACCCAACTTTAGAAGATGGTGTAGTCGTTGGCGCAGGTGCGAAAATTTTAGGACCATTTACCGTGCATAAGAATGCGAAGGTGGGTTCGAATGCTGTGGTCACCAAAGAAGTCCCTGAAGGTGCTACTGCCGTAGGTAACCCAGCGCGATTTATTATTAAAAATCAGCAAAAAGATTTGGACAAAGAATCCGAACGACGCAATTATGCAGAAAGCATCGGTTTTCAGCCGTATGCGACAACCCAAGATCAATCAGATCCTATGTTAGAAGGTATGCGAGTATTATTGGATCGTATACAGCACAATGAAAAGCGCATGAACACTCTATGTCAGCGACTTTCATTACTTGATCCAACATTTAATAACGCTCAAAGTAATGGACAACCATTTAGTGCTGAAGAGTTAAAAATCATTGACGAAGTTCGTCGTGAGTGCGAAGCTCAAACTGCACAATCAAAAGCTTAATGTATAAGTTTGACTAAGTTAGGTGAATCTGAGTTGCATGTTGTTTCGACTTTTCATAGACTCAGATACAACCTGAACTAGAATTTAAAAACATAATATTGGAAGAAAATATGACGATTAAGCCCCTCATTGCCACCATGATCGCTGTTTCATTATTGAGTGCTTGTAGCTCTCCAGCAGTAAAAAAACAATCTAACACAAACGATCCAATCGTCTTTTCTGAGCCTGATTTAAGTGCGCCATTTTATGCATTAAATCCTTTTAATTATAGCCAACCACCAGTATTCGAGCTTGAACTAAAAAAAGCTGCTGCTGCACCACTTCAAAAACTTGAGGTGACTGATCCAAATAATCCAAACAGAAAGATGATCCTCGACCAAAACAAATTAATCGTACCGACTGTGAATAGTTCACAACGTGCGATGAAATACACGGTTTTAGCGGGTCAAAATGAAATCGATATTACAGAAATTGATGACTTCCTCCAGATGGTTGAAGGTAAAGCACGTCACTATCCTCCTCGCTTTACAGATCGTCAAGAACGTCGCGGTTTTGAAGCTAAATTACGTGAAGTTTCAGCTCAACTAGATACTTTAGCAGCGAAAGATAACGCGTCATTCGATATCCTAATTCGTGCATTTAAAGCAAGTATATTGGGTCGTAACCTCGATCTTGGTTCTGCTTATACCACTAAATCATTAAAATATGCACAACAAATCCTGAAGATCAACAAAGAAGACGCTGAAGCGAACTTCTGGTTCGGTTTCTCTTTGTCTGAAGGTGGTGGTCAAAAAGAAGCTATTCCATATATCGATAAGGCCATCAAAGCGGGTGTTCAAGAAGCTTATCTCGTAGCTGTTAATAACTACCTCGCATTGAGCCAAAAGAAAAATGCAATCACAACTTTAAAAAATTACAAGGTGAAATATCCTGAAGAAACTGAAGTTGCTGACCGCTTGATTCAAGAAATTGAGAAACAAGGTCGTTACAATGTTTGGCAAATTTTAAACAATCCAGCGAAATCATAATCTTATTAAAAAAAAATAGACTGATCATTCAGTCTATTTTTTTTAGCACTTATTTTTATCTCCCTAAAAATAACGTATGCTCAGCGTTAATGATTCATGCTGACAGTTGAAAATATGTTTATGATGAACAATAAATACATCGGCGTCCTACTGCTCGCAACACCACTATTTATGACAGGTTGCCAAGTCGTCAGTGTAAAAAATCAAGCGCTTAATGTTTCGATCGCGAATGAACGAGATAGCATATTAACGCGTAAAAAAATGAGTGAAGCGAGTCTTAATGTCCTCTCCATGACAGGCAGTGAGGCTGAAAGTTGTTCTAATGATCCAGATAAATGCGTATCTGATCTAAAAAAAATAAAACAAATTCAAGATGAACAACTTTATTCAACTGCAAGTGAAGCATATTTGACACGGGCATTAACCCTCAGTAATTCTTCTGATTGTAATACCAGTTTAATTAATAAATATCAGTCAGAAGAAAAGCAAAAACTTCATCAAGAAAACTATAGTCAATGTCTTGACCAACAGTTAGCAATGCTTGATAAAAGTATTCGTTATAGTTATGCCTATCTATTCAAGACAAAACGCCAACCAAGCGACCGTATTTTCGATAATAGACAAGTTCAAATACGAGATTTCTACAATCAAGCCTTGGCGAAAATGGTGATGACCTATGGTATGCGCTATACGGGTGAAAAAGTTCCCAAACAAATAAAAATTGGTGAAAGCATTTATACCATCAACTATGACCATTACCCTCAGATTGCTAATCAAAAATTAGATAGCCTGCTTTCAAGCTACAACCTCAATTTTAGTGGCTTGCGTTCGATTAACCGTCGGGATGGTTTCGGTGCGGAATTTGTCGCAACGCTTCCAGCGCCAGAGCGAAATAGCGATTCAGGTAAATATATTGTAGATCCATTAAATCACGCTTATAAAAATGGTCGTAACCCTAATATTCATCCACCACGTTATCTTTCAGTCACGATGACTGCTGAGCCTGCGCGTCAGAGTAATGTAGAGGATATTCTGAATGACCCGCATTTCACCCTGAATATTTATGATCCTTATGGATTAGATCAATTAAAAGTAGGTGGAAAAGTTTATCCCTTAGCTGCGAATTACTCTGCACCTTATGGTTTGTGGCTTGCCGAAAATAACTTAGGTGCTGCTGCATATTTGAGTTTGATTGATCGTGACAATACAATCACAATGCCCCATCTCTTTATGCTCGAACCCTATAATCCAAACAAAAAAATTATTGTTTTGGTGCATGGACTTGCAAGCAGTCCAGAAGCTTGGATTGCATTAACCAATGACATTATGGGAGATAATGTTCTTAGAGAGCATTATCAAGTTTGGCAAGTATTTTACTCAACCAATATGCCAATTTTAGAAAGTCGCTTTCAGGTGAATGCGATCATTCAACAAGCACTTAATTCACTTGATCAATCTACAGCATCAGCTAAAGATGCAGTTCTGATTGGACATAGTATGGGTGGTATTATTTCAAGATTATTGGTGAGCCAAGCTGATTTAACACAACCTGCATTGTCTCAATTAAAAAATTCTCAAATTAGCCGCTTTAAGAATGAACCTTTATTTAAAGCTCGTTTACAAATCAAACCTGTGCCACAGTTCAATCGTGCTATTTTCTTAGCAGCACCTCATCGAGGTACAGATTATGCTGATCGTTGGTTTACACGAGCTGCGCGTAAAGTGATCAAGTTGCCAGGTGCATTTTTGGGTGCATTTGCTGAATCGCTCTCAGATAAAGATATTAATATTAAACATTTTGTCAAAGACTTAGGTCATGGATTGATTCAAAATGGTCCGAGTGATCTGAGTCACAACTCTCCTTTCACCAAATTAACCTCACCTGTGACGCCAATTAAAGGATTTAAATTTCACTCCATCATGGGGAATGTGACTGAGAGTAAAGATCCTACTGTTATGTCAGATGGGATCGTGCCTTATCAGAGTGCTCATCTTAAAGGGGCACAATCTGAGATTATTATCAAAGGTGGTCACTCAATTCAGGAAACGCCTGAAGCTGTTTTGGAATTAAGACGAATCCTAAGACTTCATTTGACAGAGCTTGGAATTGCCAAATAACGATTTCCTTTAGCTTTTATCAGCCGATGTATCAAAGATGCATCGGCTTTTTGTTTTTATAGTCCCAAAGGACGACTTTTGAATCCCACTCATATTTTTAACTACCTTCTCCATAAAATATTTGAGAAAAAATGGATAACGATTAGAACAAACTGGATAGCCTGACTCCGTTAATCACTGTTCAATAGATTCAAAGATAAATGAAATCAAGTGATATAAGGAGTTAGACCATGGGATCTCGTAGCAGCATCGAATGGCATGATTTTATTGAAGGATGTATCGATTTTCGACCAGAGGATGGCGTCTATCGTATCGCACGTGACATGTTTACTGAACCAGAACTTTTTGATCTAGAAATGGAAATGATCTTTGAAAAGGTGTGGATCTACGCGTGTCATGAAAGTGAAATTCCAAAACCAAATGACTTTGTCACTGTTCAAATTGGTCGCCAACCGCTCATCATTAACCGTGATGGTCAAGGTAATTTAAATGCAATGGTCAATGCCTGCGAGCACCGTGGTGCTACATTGACCCGAGTTGCTAAAGGTAATCAATCCACATTTACCTGCCCGTTCCATGCTTGGTGTTACAAATCGGATGGTCGCCTCGTAAAAGTTAAAGCTCCTGGTGAGTATTGTGATGACTTTGATAAATCATCACGAGGTCTAAAAAAAGCACGTATTGCAAGTTATAAAGGATTTGTCTTCGTTAGTTTAGATACAACAGCTACAGACACCTTAGAAGATTATTTAGGTGATACACGTGTTTTCCTTGATCTTATGGTTGAACAATCACCTACAGGTGAATTAGAAGTTTTACCGGGTAAATCAGCATATACCTTTGCTGGAAACTGGAAGCTACAAAATGAAAATGGTGTAGATGGCTACCACGTAAGTACTGTTCACTATAACTATGTCTCTACAGTTCAATATCGTCAGCAACTGAATGCACAAAAAGGGACAGGACCAAAGGACACACTTGATTACAGTAAATTAGGTGCTGGTGATGACACAACTGATGATGGTTGGTTCTCATTTAAAAATGGTCATAACGTTTTGTTTAGTGACATGCCTAACCCAACTGTACGTCCTGGTTACGCAACTGTGATGCCATATCTGGTTGAAAAATATGGTCAAAAACGTGCTGAATGGGCAATGCATCGTCTCAGAAACTTGAACTTATACCCAAGCCTTTTCTTTATGGATCAAATCAGTTCGCAACTTCGTATTATTCGTCCAGTTGCATGGAATAAAACTGAAGTCATTAGCCAGTGTATTGGTGTTAAAGGTGAATCGGCTGAAGCACGTCGTAACCGTATTCGTCAATTCGAAGATTTCTTCAACGTATCGGGCTTAGGCACACCTGACGATTTAGTCGAATTCCGTGAACAACAGCGTGGTTTCCAAGCTCGTTTAGAACGCTGGAGTGACATTTCGCGCGGTTATCACAAGTGGAATTATGGCGACAGCCCGAATGCTCAAACATTAGGGATCAAACCAGTCATCACGGGTACTGAAATCACTCAAGAAGGTTTATATGTCAATCAACACCAAGTTTGGCGCGATCTCATGTTAAAAGGCTTAAAAAATAAAGCACTTAAACTCACTGAAGATACTTCTGAACCACACGAATGCCCTGCATCACAAGCGACAACTGAGGAGGCTTAATCATGACACAAGCTCTTGTACATCAAGTTTCTCAATTTTTATATGAAAAATCTGCGCTTTGTGACAACTATGAATGGGACGCATATCTAGAACTCTATGACGAAGACAGCGAATACCACATTCCACAATGGATTAGTGACCATGAATACGTCACTGATCCAAACCAAGGGCTTTCATATATCTACTATGAAAACCGTGCTGGCCTTGAAGATCGCGTATTCCGTATAGGAACTGGTAAAGCTGCATCAGCTACGCCCCTTCCGCGTCTCATGCATGCGATTCACAACATCCGTGTAAAAACACTTGAAGACGGATTATTAGAAGTTAAAGCGGGTTGGTCGACATTCTATAACCGCCAAGGTTTAGAAGGCTATTTTTACGGGCATGTCACTTATATCCTTCGTCAACATGAAGATACTTTCCGCATTCGTAAACAGCACACCATTTTGTTGAATGACAAAATTGATTCTGTGCTCGACTTCTATCACGTTTAAGGAGTAAAAGAATGAGTCATTCTGTTGCACTCAACTTTGCAGATGGTAAAACGTTCTTTATCTCTGTGAATAATGATGAGCTTTTACTTGATGCTGCGTTCCGTCAAGGTATCACATTGCCTTTAGACTGCCGTGAAGGCGTTTGCGCAACCTGTCAAGGGCAATGTGAAAGTGGCAATTACACTCAAGATTATGTCGATGAAGAAGCATTAACCGAACGTGATCTGGCAGAGCGTAAAATTTTAGCTTGTCAAACACGAGTGCAATCGAATGCTGCATTCTATTTCGATCATGACTCAAGTTTCTGTAATGCTGGTGAAACACTTCAACTCGAAACCAAAGTGACTCACGTAGAATTAGTCTCAGAAACTACGGCAATCATTCATGTAGATGCCAGTCAACATACGCAGAAAATTGATTATTTACCGGGTCAATATGCTCGATTAAAAATTCCTGGTGCAAATGATTGGCGTTCTTATTCCTTTGCCAATTTACCCAATGAAGGTAATCAATTACAGTTTTTAATTCGCTTACTCCCGCAAGGTCTCATGAGTGACTATCTGCGAGATCGAGCAAAAGTTGGCGATACCATTTTACTCGAAGCACCTTTAGGAAGTTTTTATCTTCGCGAAGTGGAAAAAGAAAAGCCATTAGTCTTTGTCGCAGGAGGTACTGGATTGTCAGCATTTTTAGGAATGCTAGATCAAATTGTGAAACAACCTCAAATTCCACCAGTACATCTATATTATGGTGTAAACAAAGAGCAAGATTTGTGTGAACAAGAAAGGTTAAAAGCATACTCAGCCAAGATTCCACACTTTGAGTATCATCCCGTAATCGGACAACCTTCTAATGATTGGACTGGAAAAAAAGGATTTATCCACGAACATTTAGATCAATCGCAATTAAGCGAATCAGCATTCGATATGTATTTGTGTGGTCCGCCACCAATGATCGATGCTGTCAAAAATTGGTTAGCTGATCACCAGATAGACAACGGACGTGTTTACAGTGAGAAGTTTATTCAAAGTCATAGCTCAAGATAATTAAATGAGCTGATGACAATCACTAAGGACTATCGTTAATATTCTTTGCAAACGATAGTCCTTTTTTGTTCTAACGTTTGAATATATGGAAATTTTAAATGCAAAAAATAATTGTAAATGACGTTATTGATCGGGAAAAAATGTCCCCTTTACAATGGACAGTTTTCTTTCTGGGGTTTTTGGTTTTTTTCTGTGATGGATTAGACACTGGCATCTTAGGCTTTATTGCACCAGCATTGTTAGATGATTGGGGGATTTCAAAACCAGATCTAGCACCTGTGCTCAGTGCGGCCTTAGTAGGTATGTCGATCGGCGCTATTATCTCAGGACCATTATCAGATAAATTTGGACGCAAGGGTGTCATCGTAATGACGACTTTGTTGTTTTCAATTTTCACCATCATGTGTGGATTTGCTTCTAACACACAAGAACTTATGATCTATCGTTTTATTACAGGGGTCGGACTTGGTGCGGCTATGCCGAATATCAGCACAATGGTATCCGAATACATGCCTCTAAAACGTAAAGCATTCCTGACCGGATTAGCAGGTTGCGGATTTATGTTAGGGATCTCAAGTGGCGGTGTCTTATCTGCGTTCTTATTAGAGAATCAAGGGTGGGCAAATGTCATTATTATCGGCGGTGTAATCCCACTGATCGTATTGGTATTTTTGATTACCAAGTTACCTGAATCACCTCAATACCTCATCAAACAAAATCGTCAAGAAAAAGCAAAACCAATTCTTGAGAAGATTCACGGTCAAACATTTGATCAAAGTACTGTATTTGTTCTACCTGAAGCAGAAGTATTAGATCCTAAACAAAGCCCTGTTAAAATTTTATTTAGCAAATACTTTTGGGGTTCAGCAATGCTTTGGCTGTGTTGCTTTACCAGCCTAATGGTATTTTATCTGTTAACCAGCTGGATGCCGACTATTCTTAAAACCGCTGGATTCACAACAGAACAGTTTAGTTTAATTGCAGCGATTTTCCCATTTGGCGGTGTGATAGGTGCATGCTTTATGGGGTGGTATATGGATAAAGTTAATCCAAATACTGTGATTAAATATTCTTATCTCGCAGCATTTGTATTGTTCTTCGTAGCAGCATTCGTAAGCCAAAGTATTGTTTTACTCGGTATTGCAATTTTCTTAATTGGCGCATTATTAGTGGGTGCTCAATCATCACTACTTCCATTAACAGCACTGTTCTACCCTTCAGTGTGCCGTGGTGTAGGTGTTTCATGGATGCATGGTATTGGTCGTATCGGTGCGATCTTAGGTGCGTTCTACGGATCACTGATTTTTACTTTTGAATTATCTCTTGCAGGTATTTTCTATGTCCTAGCAATTCCGACATTTATTTCGTTTATTGCGCTCGCATTAAAAGGACTAAAACAACCTGAATCAGCCAATACTGCAACTGCAGAGGTAACGCAGTAATCTCAACTCAGTCATTAAAAAGCCCCAATCAAGGGGCTTTTTTTTAAACCATTATTTTAAGTGTTTCACTCGGGAGAACCCCATATTTGGCTTTGTATTCTTGAGAAAATCGTCCTAAATGTCTGAATCCCCAGTCATAAGCCAATCTTGAAATGGAAATATTTGCATTGTTCTGCAGCAAAGCATGATGAATCTGTTCAAGTCTATAGTTTTTTAAATAATCCATAGGACTCATATGCAGCGCTTGTTGAAACTCACGGTATAAAGTCGATTTTGAAGTTCCCGATATCATGACTAAATCTGATGCATCCAACTCTTGATCAGCAAAACGATGGATAAACTCTCTGACCACCATGACTGGCTTCGGAAGCTGATACTCTTGGAGCGATCTTAATTCATTGGAATAATTATTGTGCTGGGTTAAAAGCAAAGCCTTAATCAAAAAACTTTCATAATCTTGAGAAAGCAGATTTAAACCATCAAAACGAGAATAATCTTGCCTGAGCGATAAACATTGTTGAATATTATTCCACCACAATCTTAGGAAGTTATCTTCACTAAATGGCATATCTGGCTCAAAAATCACCCGCTCTTTAACAGGTTTAGAAAGCAAATTGGAAAGTACAGATTTGACACTTTCTTCAGGAATCACCACTTGAAATTTTTTACAATTACGGTGAATGATGAGTTCTTGCTGATCCTGACTAGAAACAATGATTCCATTATTACTATGTGATAAATGAGTTTCTCCATTCTTACGCAATGTTTGCTGTCCATGAATAGGCAAACTGATACTGTATGCACCTAGCTGCTGAATTTGAATAGATACATCTGTGCCATAACTGATACAGCCAATTGCCATTTTTTTACTCGGCAAGCGTATACCTGAATAATGAAAATCAAGCTGATCTTTACGAGCAGTTTCTAATTGATGTGAACCACAAATAAGGCTCATTAATCGTTGAGCAACATTCAATTCACGCGATGCGTGACTAAGATCCTTATGTTGGCTGAGTGTGATCATCCTGTTCACCTAGCTATTTTGAATCATGATAAATACTATAAAACATTTTTAATAATAATGTCGAAATAAAGTCTCTTCGCTTCGACTAAATAATTAAATATATTTTTGAACACAGATTAGTAAATTAAAAAATACTAATTTGGTATCTTATATTACTTAATAGGTATTTTAATTTTTTATTATTTTTCATTAACTTATATTAAAATCACAATGATAAAAAATTCGGTTTTATTTGACATTCAGCGATTATAGAGATAGATTTTTAAATAACGTCCTAAGGATAGGACTGATATAAATAAATGTAATTTTTTCAATTACCACTATAGCTATTAAATTTTAAAATTATTATTTCTGGTCTGAATATTGCTTCATTTATTTATATCGTAAATCTCATTCCATGATATCAATTTAACACTACTGTCATGGTACGGACTACTAATGAGCCAAAAGGATTCACAATGAACCAGCTTCATTCCTCTCAGCTAACTGGGCAAAATTTTAGTAATGAATCAATTTTCAACAGTCAAAACTTGGTCTTCAATCAAGCAGATTTGAGCGAAACTTGTAAAAATGTAGGGCAAATTTTTAAGCCTCATGCTCTAAAAGTGTTAAAATCAGCTAAAAATTTTAGTGCAAGCATGCATCATGTTCAAACTGGGGCTCTTTCTATCAGCCGCTTGGAATATGGCGCAGATGTATTGATCGAACCAGATCAACTTGAAAAGTTTTATCTTATTCAGATTCCTACTCGAGGCTATGCTGAAATTGAATTTGGTCAAGATAAATTTATTTCATACTCAGAAGTAGCGTCAATTATCTCACCTGACCAATCACTCAGAATGCGCTGGCGTGCTCACTCCCCTCAACTCATTCTCAAAATTTCAAAAGATGATTTTGCACATCATTGTCAGCAACATATCGTGAAATCTGAACAAAAAAGTGTAATTTTTAATCCTCGACTTGATTTTACCACTCAATCTGGTGGTTATTTTCTGCAACTTTTGAGAACCATGATGGATGCACTTAAATGTGAGCATCATCCTCTCCACCACCCACTTGCATTTAAGCAGTTTGAATCAAATCTATTTAATGCGCTAATTTATGGACAACCAAATAATGCTTTTTTTAAAGCAAATTCTCATCATGAGAAAAAATTAGCGCCCTACTTTATCAAACGTGCTGAAGCATACATTCACCACCACTTACATGAACCACTCAACATAGAAGTCTTGGCGGAACAATCAGGTGTAAGTGCACGAACACTCTTTGCAGGATTCAAAAACCATTTTGGCATTACCCCTATGGCATATTTACGTGAGCTTCGTTTTGAACAAGCTCATCTTGAACTGATGAATAATGAACATGCCACGGTCACTGATGTTGCATTTAAGTGGGGCTTTACTCATTTAGGTCGTTTTTCACAAGAGTACAAACGTCGTTATGGCGAGCTGCCATCATCAACGCGTAAGATTACACAAAATTCACTCTTCTCTTAATTTTATGTCTGTCAATAAAAAAGCCTGTGAAATCACAGGCTTTTTTGATTAGAAATGATGAATGTATCGAATTTGAAATCGATCGCCTTCAGTTCTATTTTTTGCATCATGCTCAAAATATGCATTTGCGACTACATGATTTTTTGGCGAGTGACTATACATAAGTCCAGGTCCAACTGCCCACACACTTTCTTTGCGACCATCGACTTTTACACCATCAACTTTAGTATCGGTAAGCTGTTTTAAATAGTACCCACTTAAACCCAATCGAATCTGATCATGTACAGCATATTCAGATGCTAGGTTAATGTGTACTGCTTGCCCCGCTTGGATGTCATCAGCAGCACCAAAACCATAAGTTGGATCATCATTTTTAAAATTATACAAATAATGAGCGCGTGTCGAAGCTGTCCATTTCGGATTAAACCAATACGTTGCAGCCCAATATGGATTGAAGGAAAATGCATTATTACCCGGATTAATATCACGGTTTTGCTGATATTCCCCTGTTGGCAAATTTATCTGTAATTCTATTCGATGGACAAATTTTGGTCCCTGTTCACCCATGACTGGATCAAACTGGAGAAATGGACCAATCATCAAATCTCCAAATCCACTTTTAGCTTTTAAAGCTTGATTATTTAAACCATCGTCAACACTGATTTTACTTAAATAAGGGATAAGTAAATTCAGACCTAGACTTGAATGAGCAGTCGGTTTATAGGTCGACATGTAACTTAATTGCTCGACAATCACTTGATAATTTAAATCTGTTTTGGGCAATGGAAGCTTTTGTCCACTCGCATCTCTCAACTTGTCACTGTCATAATGTTGAAAATACGTTTGCGAATACCAACCAGGTCCAGCTGGTAGTCCACCATCTAGAAAACTGGTCATACCCAAATTCACAGTCGGTAAATCATAAGCAAAAACATGTGATGAATTTGCTGTAGTAAACAAGGTTAAAGCACTTAATATAATTTTATTTTTCATGTGTATTTCCCATAAAAAACCACGATTATTCATCGTGGTTTTTAAAACAATGATTAAAGGTCTGGATGGCTCGCTGCAATTTGGTAACGACCAGCATGAAATACTAAGGGCTCACCAGCAGTTTGTTGATATTTTTGAATTTCACCGATAAAAATCAAGTGATCACCACCTTCGTATTGCTGTACATTTTTACAAACAAGTGTAGCAAGTGCTTCGTTCAGTAATGGAACACCAGTATCACATTCACCATGATCAACTGTGGCAAACTTATCTTGTGCACCACGGGCAAAATGGGTAGAAAGCTGATGCTGCTCCTTCGTTAACATATGAACTGCAAAGTGCTCAGCTGCAACAAAATCGGGCAAACTTGGTGCTGTTTTCGACAAGCTCCACAACACAAGCGGTGGATCTAATGACAACGAAGAAAATGAATTGGCTGTCATACCCACTTTTCGTCCATCCGTTCCACGTGTGGTGATTACGGTAACACCTGTGGCAAACTGACCAAGAAGATTACGAATCTCGCGAGGATTACTGATGTCAATCTCTTGCAGATTAATTTTATCTAATACATCCATTTTTAACACCTCAGTTCCATCAAGCCACTTGAGAAACTTGATCTGTTTCTAATAATTCTTTCGCTGCGTTTTCGTCAAACCACCACGGTGAAAAGTTACGTGGATCATCAAAATTATTAACGATCTGAGAAGCTAAATTGTGATTTTGAGAGGCTGCACCTAGTAGCTCAACAACATGAGGTTGAGGTGGAACCAATAAACTATTTGTCCAGCTCACGACTTTTTCAGCATATGACCAATATTTCTCAAACGTTGACTCCATCCAATCTTCAGTAAACGCTTGATTACCGTGTGCTAAGATCGCATCGAAATAAACCTTGCTACACTTAGCTGCATTATTTGATCCTTGACCTGTGATTGGATCATTAACCACCAATGCATCTGCCATACCAAATATTTTTTTACCAGAAGCCAATGTCATGACGGGTTTACGTACCGTTGGTGGGAAACGTCCTGCTAAATATCCGCCATTATCCGTAAGCGTTACGTCTTGACAGCGCTCATACTCCCACGGCAAATGTTCTTTCAGAATTTCTAAGCTTTTATTTAAATGCTCTTCTGGTGTTTTAACTTCAGCCCAGCTATCCATAGGACCATTAGGAATTCCTTCAAAAACCATGATGTCACATGGACCATTTACTGTAAGCGCAGGAAAACAAAAATATTCTCCCACCCCAGGAATAATATTAAAGCTCACTCTCGAGTATGGTGAAATTGGCTTCATTCCATTCACATAAGTCAAAGCCAATGCACGCTGAGGTTTGTCAAAAGTACTACGTTCTGCGTCACGTACAAACTCTTTAACCACTTCACCTTTACCCGCAGCCAATAGCACTAATTCATACTCGTCAGCCAAATGTTCTAATTCATTTAGACCGACATCTTGGAGAACAAACTTGCCTCCACGGCGCTGAAACTCTTCAAGCCAATAAGGCATCTTGACACGTTGATCAACAGATTGAGCATAACGCTCTAATCGCGCACTCCATTTAAATGCTCTTTCACCACTTGCTGGATCAACCAAAGCAAAACTAATACCTTCTACCGCTGGACAATGCTCTTCCCAAAAATTTAATCCTAAATCACGCTCAGTCTGTAACGCAGTATGGAACATACATTGACTAGACATGACTTTACCTTGACGAATCTCATCAGGAGTTTTATTCGACAAAATCGTGATGTCATATCCCTTATCAAGCAGTCCTAATCCAAGTTGAAGTCCTGACTGACCTGCACCAACAATTGCAATTTTTCTCATCTTTATTCTCCAATATTTAATTTATTCTGCTAAACGTGGTATTGCGGGTTGATTCGTTTCAGGCCCCATGACTGAATACCCACCATCTACCGCATAATCTGCGCCAGTCACAAAACTTGCAGCATCCGACAATAAGAATGTCACTACATTTGCCACTTCTGCCGGATTACCCAAACGTCCCAAGAGATGATAATCACTTGCTACAGCATCAGCTTTCGCACGATTTTGTCCACTCACTTCAGAAATCACTCTCGACCAAGTCCAACCTGGTGAAACTGAGTTGACACGGATACCATCTGGCGCAAAATCCATTGCCATCGATTTGGTCAGTTGTAAAATTGCCGCTTTAGAAACTGGATATAACCAACGTCCCGTTTGAGCACATTGCGCTGAAATCGAGGTGAAATTCACCACTGACCCTTTATTTTTTTGCAAATCTTCATATACGGCACGCGTTAGCTCAACAATAGATACCAAATTGATATCTAATGCTTTTAACCAATCTGATCGTGGTGATTTGAAACCATCATCAAGATAGGTACATGCCAAGTTCACTAAATAACTGACTTCACCTAGATGATTTCTAATGCTGTTCACCGCTTCATGAATTGCGATGTCTGAAGTTAGATCAGTTTGTATAAACATCACTTCATAAGGATGTTGCACAGCTATGGTTTTTCCGTAGTCATCAATGTCTAAAATGGCAACTTTAGCCCCTAAATTCACGAGACTTTGAACCACAGCCTGTCCAATCAACGTTGATCCTCCACTGACAATGGCAACTTTATCTTTAATATTTAATTCCATTTTTTGCCCCATATATTTTGATTATTCGATTGGCTTACCAGCACTCGACTCCCAACTTGGCATCAAGCCATTTGAAGGAATATCTTCATCTAAAAGTTTTTTCGCTGTTTCTACACCTGCAACAGGCAATCCTTCTGGATTAAGTAATCCGATTTGGACAAGTACAGAAGCTTGATCCCAATAAATATGTTCGTGACAAAGTTTTGGACCTCTAAACTGAATGACCCCCAACATTGGAATTTCGACATATTTTCCAGTCGGTTTTATACCTGGTAATAACCAATCAATTTCAGTGTCGTGAGTGAAACTCATGATGAATTCATCCACAACCTGAGTAGATCCCACAGTTCTAGAAATTGAGGTGATTTTCATATCTTGAGGGTTTTGATGTACAAAATGATATCGATAGAATCGCGCTAACTGGCTATATCCCACACCACCTGTCAACGTTGGAATGTGATTCACATATGGTTGAGCGACCATCGTTGCCATGGTTGCTGGTACATCGCGCGTGTCGAACTCATGTCTGATATGCTCTTCCCACAATGCAACTAAGTCATAGTGAGGGCCAACCGTTTCATGTAATGCTGTTACGGTACGTTCATGGGCAAATCGCGCCGATGGTTTGTGATAATGATCGCTGTTCGGTCGTGCAAATGCGTGATCAACACCTTCATAAACATAAGCATGAATATGTTTAAATTGTGCGCATGCTTCAGTAATTTGATTTCGCGCTTCAGCTGGACAGAATTGATCAAGTTCAGCCATGTGTAGCACAAGCTTACCCTTCACATTCGAGAGTTCATCGAGCGCTTTTTCAATGCCTACACCGTAGTAGGCAACCGAACACGCTAAGTTATCAATACGGCATGCAGCCAAATATGCAAGTTTTCCACCAAGACAATATCCAACCACTGACTGACCCGTAGTCGTGTCACACGCATCTAAAGTCGTTAAAAAATCTAAACTTTCACGAATATCATTTACACCCTGATCTTCATCATATTGCTGATAAAGTTGAAAAGCTTTTTCAAAATCCTCAGGTGTATAACCTAAATCAATGTTTGGTGCAGTACGCCAAAATAGATCAGGGACTAAAACGGTATAGCCTTCCTCTGCGAGAAAGTCAGCTTTTGCTCGCATCGCTGCATTGATACCAAATATTTCATGACACAATACAATCCCAGGACCTTTCTTTGCTTCTGGGACTGCCAAATACCCTGAATAGCGATTCCCCGATTTGGTAGTGATCTCAATCGTTTGACCTGTCATTTTTTCTTCCCTAAGACATCGAATATGATCTGATCATGAAATGAAATGCGATAACAAACTGTCCAAAAGATGCGGAGACTATCCAGAGACTGCTGATTCTTTACACAAAGAATTTGCATAAATGGATATCGAATTTAATTATTCAATGAACGAAATTGAGTCGTTGGTTATAATATTGGTTCGACTCATTTATCTTTTGCTAAAAATAGATCTTATAATCGATTTACGCATTTTTTCTCATGCTAAGCTTGAGCAGTACTTCTTCGTTTCAAAATTTAACTACAGGTTTTTTTCAAAGATGACTTTAGATCAATCCAATATCGATCTTTCAACATTGACGCCAATGATGCAGCAATATATGACGGTGAAATTACAGCACCCGCATTCGTTAATGTTCTATCGTATGGGTGATTTCTACGAGTTATTTTTTGACGATGCGCATAAAGCCGCCAAAATTTTAGGGATTACGTTAACCCACCGTGGTAAAGCGAATGGACAACCGATACCAATGGCTGGAGTTCCGTATCATGCAGCAGAAGGATACTTAGCGCGTTTAGTTAAAAAAGGTGAAACCGTTGTTATTTGTGAACAACTTGGGGAAGTCACTGGTAAAGGACCTGTTGAACGTGGTGTAGTCAGAATTATTACACCGGGTACATTGACAGACGACGCATTGCTGAATGCCCATCAGAGTTCAAATTTAGTATCCATCTGTATTAAATCTGATGAAATTGGTATCGCCCTATTAGATCTCAGTGCAGGTATTTTTAAAGTCCAACAACAAAGTTTTCAAGCTGAACAACTTCCTCTGGAACTTGCGCGTCTTATGCCAAGTGAACTTTTGATTGATGAGGATTTCAAGTATCCAGAAGTGGTTGAACAGATTAAGCAAATTCTTGATTGTCCCGTTACAAAACGCCCAAATGTAGACTTCAATCTGAATAATGCGCAAAAAACTTTATGTGATCAATTTGCCGTAAGTACTTTATCTGGCTTTGGAATTGAACATCTTGAGTTAGCGAAAGCAGCCGCGGCAGCTTTAATTCATTATGCTAAAGATACCCAGAAAACAGCTTTGCCACATATTCGTTCAATTCGACTTGAACAAAGCTCCGATTTTATCGCTCTTGATCCTGTGACGCGACGAAATCTAGAGATCATTGATCCTTTGTTTGAGCATGGCACTTCATTATTTGATTTGACCAACCAATGTCAAACGGCTATGGGTAGCCGACTACTTAGTCGAACCTTAATGCAACCGATTCGTGATACTGCGTTGTTAGATCAGCGTTTAGATGCGATACAAACAATACTCTCTGGCTATCATGAATCTCCGATTCGTCTGGTATTAAAAGAAATCAGTGATATCGAACGCGTACTCAGCCGTGTGGCATTAGGAAGTGCGCGACCACGTGATTTAGTGCAACTACGTCAAGCCTGTGCTCAGATTCCGTATTTACGCCATGCATTAGCACCGATGACCTCAACACCGCAATCCGCTTTAATCAATCAATTGAATGAGGAATTGGGTGACTTTAATGGTTTACATCATCGCCTCATGTCAGCCATTGTGGAAAACCCACCTGTTCTACTCAGAGATGGTAATGTCATTGCAAATGGTTTTGATCATGAATTGGATGAACTTCGTCAAATACGTGATCATGCAGGACAATTTTTAATTGATTTAGAAATCAAAGAAAGAGAAACAACAGGTATAAACACACTAAAAATCGGTTATAACCGAGTGAGTGGCTACTATATTGAATTAACCAGAGCGCAAGCAGAACAAGCTCCTGCACATTATATTCGTCGTCAAACATTAAAAAATGCTGAACGTTATATCACCCCTGAATTGAAGTCTTTCGAAGATAAAGTGCTTTCAAGCGAATCACGTGCATTGGCTCGTGAAAAACTTTTGTTTGAAATGTTATTGGATGAATTACGTCAAGATATCGCCAATCTTCAAATGATGGCGAGCGCTATTGCTCAACTGGATGTTCTTACAAACTTTGCACATCTATCAAGATTATATAATTGGAATCGTCCGGAATTTAGCCCTGAAATTGGAATATACATTCAAGCAGGACGCCATCCCGTTGTTGAATCACTGATTAAAACGCCTTACACCCCAAATGATACTTATCTAGATATGCAGCATCGTATGTCGATTATCACAGGCCCAAATATGGGTGGTAAATCTACATTCATGCGTCAGACGGCGTTAATTACGCTATTGGCATATTGCGGTAGTTTCGTTCCAGCGAAATCTGCAAAATTGGGACCTATTGATCGGATCTTTACGCGTATCGGTTCAGCAGACGATCTTTCTTCTGGCAAATCTACATTTATGGTGGAAATGACGGAAACTTCTCAAATTTTACATCATGCCACTCAACAATCTTTGGTATTGATGGACGAAGTAGGTCGTGGCACAAGCACTTATGATGGTTTGTCATTAGCTTGGGCTTGTGTTCTTGATTTGACGCATCGCATTAAATGTTTATGTCTTTTTGCAACGCACTATTTTGAATTAACAGAATTAGGCATGGATCCGTGTATTGATAATTATCATGTCACTGCGCAAGAAGTGAATGGTCATCTCATCTTATTGCATAAGGTTCAAAAAGGTCCTGCAAGTCAAAGTCATGGTTTACAGGTCGCTAAACTAGCAGGTATTCCTCAAAACGTGATTAAAGAGGCTCAAGCTAAACTTAAAAAACTGGAGAAACTCCAACTGCAAACCCAACCTGTGCAAAAAGATTTGTTCTCTCAAGATTTATTTTCAAATAGTAACCCTGTAGAAAAAATTATTGAAGTTGAAAAAGTGGTTGAAATTCGTAAACCTTCTCAAGTTGAACAACTTCTTTCAGAAATTATTGTAGATGACTTAAGTCCAAGACAGGCTTTAGACCAACTCTACCAACTCAAACAATTACTCCAAAAATCTTAGTTCAAGCACACTCAATCAATAAGCCAGCGATTTGCTGGCTTTTTTTAATCATGATTTTTGAAATCAGAGGCAGAATGCCTGAGAATTTGCAAATTAGTACGATCTCATCATAAATATTACTGATTTAGTAGCATCCCCTATATTAAATATCAAGAAAAGGAATTGTTAGTTTCGTTCAATTTGCCTAAAATACAGCATTCGTTATTAGAACCATATTTTTTAGGTAGCTGACGCCATGACCTTTGTTGTCACTGAAAATTGTATTAAATGTAAGTATCAAGACTGCGTAGAAGTTTGCCCAGTTGACTGTTTCTATGAAGGTCCAAACTTTCTAGTCATTAATCCAGATGAGTGTATTGACTGCGCGTTATGTGAGCCTGAATGCCCTGCAAATGCCATTTTCTCGGAAGATGAACTGCCTGAAGGTCAAGAAGTCTTTATCGAACTCAATGCTGAACTTGCAGAAAAATGGCCAAATATTACTCAGATTGGTGATCAGCCAGCTGACCGTGAAGAATGGAATGGCAAACCAAACAAATTGCAATATTTAGAAAAATAATCCAATGAGAGATCAGCTTCGGCTGATCTTTTTTATACCCAATTGGTACATTTATTTGCAATTTATACGCATTCTTGATAATCAATTAGCATAAAATAGAAACTTATTTGCTTTAGTAAAATTTATTTATAATGAAATTAATTTTGAAGGGCTTGTGCTCAATCAGTGCAATATCGTTGATATTGATTGGATGTACGTCCTCCCCTCAAAAAGGACGAACAATCGTCACCAATGATGGTCAACGCATATATATTCCACAAGAAAAAATAACCTATGAACGTCCAGCGCGACCAAAAGTCATGCCGAATTCTTATCGTGTTTGGCTGATGCAAGGTAATAACCAAGCTCAAGCACGAGAATATGAACAATACTTAGAACGTAATAATGTCGGCAATATTATCCCAAGTTTTGAATTATTTAAATCAGCACGTGCTTGGCAGAAATGTGGTAAATCTGAATATATGGTTCCAAACCGTGAGCTATGGTCGAATCAGTTACCAACACTGAAAGTATTTAAATATCTCGTTGCAGCAAGGATTTTAACTGATTTTGAGGTTACATCTGTATATCGTGACCTTCCATTAAATCAGTGTGCTGGTGGCGCAGGTTCGTCTCGACACTTGTATAACTCAGCCATTGATTTCAGAATCGGTCCTGAATTTCCTCAGGCTGAAGATTATGCATTCATCGAAAATTCTAAATTTAAATTGTGCCAATTTTGGCAAAATTATGGTCAAAGCTTAAATATGGGCTTAGGTTTGTATGCGACTGGTCAAATACATATTGATACTCAAGGTTACCGAACTTGGGGACCCGATCTGACTCGAAATACATCTTTATGCCATTACTAATTTTAGATGATCACATTTAATTAAGAGGTCTTTGACCTCTTTTTTTTGACTGATTTTTCAGCATCAAAGCATCAGAAATTTGCACATTCACTCGAAACGATTACAATGCACTGAACTCCCTACAGGTACTCAGTTATGCAACAACAATGGTCAGATATTGATGCTTATATTGAATCTCATCTGATGCCAGAAGATCCAATTTTAACTCAGACTCTACAAAATACAGCTGATAAGGGTTTTCCTGACCATCTAGCAGTTGCTGCTAACCAAGGCATGTTATTACAAATGTTGATTCAAATGAATCAGTGTAAGCGTGTGTTAGAGCTTGGAACCTTTGCGGCTTATAGCACCATGTGGCTAGCAAGAGCTCTTCCTGAGGATGGATATATTCTCACGATCGAGGGTCGTGATACACATGCAGCACTCGGTCAAGAAAATATCGACAATGCGAAATTAAAGCAAACGGTTGAATTAAAAGTTGGTCGCGCTGCGGATATTCTCAAATCTTTACCTGAAAATTTTGAGCCATTTGACTTTATATTTATTGATGCTGATAAACAAAGTTACCCAGAGTATTTAGAACTATCACTTAAATTTTCACGCTCAGGTACCATTATTTTTTTAGATAATGTGATTCGCGCTGGTGATATTTTGGATGAAAAAAATGTCAAACCAAGCATCGAAGGTATTCGTGAAATGTACCGCCTTATGCAGAATCATCCTCGACTATTGTCGAGTACAGCATTACAAACCGTCGGCAGTAAAGGACATGATGGTTTTGCACTGGCGATTGTCAAATAAATCTTAATACTAGTCATTAGTATCACTTAAAGGAGTATTCATCAATTTGAATACTCCTTTTTTTTGCACTAAAGCCCTGAAAAAGTTATCCCCGATTCCTGTTTGTATTCCTGTGGATAAAAATAAAATATTATGGCAAACACCTGATTTTCATAAGCTTTAATCAAAAGATTATAAAATAATCAAACCATAAAACCCTACTGTTCTAAAAATTTATCCACCTTCTACCAGTAAAGTTGAACCAATATTTATCAAGTAAAATTAATCAAAATTGATTGATCATTTAGCAACCAACAATGGAACGACTGAATTTCTAAATATATTGGTCGTAATACTGCCCAAGAAAAATTGTTTTACTTTACTGCGACTATAAGCGCCTAGCACAATTAATTGAATTTGATGTTGTTGCTGATAATCTAAAATATTCTCAGCGACATCTCCAAAACGGTATTCAACAACCACATCCAATCCAGCTTCACGTAAATACTGAGCTGGGATATCAAGAATTTCGGGATGATCACCCACATAAAGCAAATGACACTGAAGTGTTCTTAATAAATCACTTTTAGCAACACGATGCATCATTTCTTTACAAGTCTGAGAATCTTCATAGGCGAAAATAAAACGTGTTGGTGGCTTAAAGGTTTCACCAACAGTTAAAACCGTACAACGAGCACCACGAATAAAATTCTCTACATTACTCCCTAAGCTTTTGTGTTTTTCCGCGGAGCGCTCACCTACTCGACCAATAATCGCAATATCATTTTCATTTAAAACATTGAAACTCTGTTCGAGGAAATCGCCTTTTTCTTGAATTTTTATCGGCGTAATACCATATTTTTCTTCAATCACTTCTGAAATATGTGAAAGAAGATTATTACTATAATCTAAAGCTAATTCACTTTGTTTTTGTTCTAATTCCGCGAGTTCTTTTAAGAGCATCGCATTACTTTCAAATCCAATCACACCACTAATTTCACCCAGATGATAACTTGCAGGATAGTAATCTAAAACCTGTAAAAGGACTAACTCACGTTTAGTTCGATCCGCAATCCAGGCTGCTGCTTCAGCTAAGGCATGAATACATGGGGATGAATCAATACACGCAATTACACGGTTCATGATTGCCTCACTTTGACATGATGTCTGATTGTTCTTTTCTTTAAACTATCATAGCTTTCGGGCAAATGAACATGGTTTATGTAATTTAATTCAATCTTTCGCGTTACGAATTATTCACGCATTCGTATAAATTGAGCTGGATTCCCTGCAACAACTTCTCTTGCCTGAATATCCTTAGTAACCATACTATTCATACCTACAATCACCTGTTCATGTATGGTCACGCCATCTTTAATGCCCACATGCGCCCCTAACCAAACATCACGATGAATCTCAATGCCTTTTGAGCGTACTGCTTGCTGGTAAATAGGTTGATCTAAACTCATGCCATGGTCAAATGCATAAAGATGACAATAAGCTGCGATCCGTACTTGGTCATGAATCTTAATCCCAACGCGTCCACCATCTAAAATACAATGATGATTAACGGCGACTTCAGACCCAATTTCTAAAGGACCATGCAAGGTACAATCCGCGGCAATAAAAGTATTATCTCCAATAATGATCTTCCGACCACGCTCAGCAAAAATATGGGCTAAAGGGGAAATGAAACAATTTTCTCCAATTTCAACAGTCTCCATGTCCATTAAATAGGCTTGATAATCTTTTTGCCAAGCTTCAGCCCATTCACGATGCTTTGCCTTGAGTGACCAATATAACCAAGGCATGTAATTCAAACGATGTTTATGCTGTTCTCGGTACTTGAGTAAAGGATCATGTTCCGTCACGTTCGACATCCTCTATATTCAATTGCTCACGTCCACGAGTCACATCTTGGATTTTCAGTTTAAACGGCTCAATTTCATGAATTTGCATACGTGCAGTAATCAACACCCCAGAGTCAACATATTCCTCAATATATTCAATTTTTTGTTGATTTAACTCATATTGAAAAATCGACCACTCATTAAATTGGCATTTAAAATTTACAGTTTTCTTTTCGATGAGTTCAATTTTTTCGACCTGTAATAAGCATTGCCCTGCTACACCTCCGTATGCTCGTACCAAGCCTCCAGTTCCGAGTTTGATACCACCATACCAGCGGTTTACCAATACAATAATATTAGTGAGCTCATTCCCTTCAATCGTTGCAAGTATGGGTCTTCCAGCTGTTCCTGAAGGTTCTCCATCATCATTAAAACGGACTTGCTGCCCAATTTTCCATGCCCAGCATTGATGGGTCGTCGAGGCATCAAAATACTGGTTTAAAAACTCTTTTACATCCTGTTCATTTTCCACAGGTGCGGTGATCGCCTGAAAACGGCTTTTCTTAATATCTTCTTCATAGATATAAGTCTGAGCAAGAGTAAATGGCATGGTAAATTACAACAATTGAACTCAAATACATTATGCGTGATTCAATCATATTAAAAAACCCAATCAAAAGATCATTGATTGGGTTTTAAACAGACTGAAAAATAAAGATTATCGTTCTCGTAACGCTTCCTTCGCCTTATTGAATGGTTTCAACAGGTATTCAAGAATCGTTTTTTGACCTGTCTTAATATCAACCGTTGATACCATACCCGGCGTGATTGGGAAAGCTTGCCCAGCTTTGTTATAAAGTTTGTCTGAATCAGTACGAATATACACACGATAATAAAACTGATCTTGTTTAACTTCATCACGTAGCGTATCAGGAGAAATGACTGTTACCTCTCCTTTTAAGCCACCGTAAATTGAATAATCGTACGCAGTGATTTTAACTAAAGCTTCCTGTCCAGGATGAATAAATGCAATATCACGCGGTGAAATTCGCGCCTCAATTAAAAGTTGTTCATCCAATGGAACAATGGTCATCAACTTACCATTCTGAGGAATAACTCCACCCAAAGTCATCACATCAATTTCTTTCACTACACCGCGGACTGGTGCTTTAAAGATTGTACGATTCAGACTATCCGATTTACCTTTGATCACTTGTTGTTGAGTTTCGACATCCGTGCTCGCCTTAGATAATTCTTCACGTGCCTGAACATAGTACTGGTTACGAATATCGTTAATTTGATTGGTCAATTCATTTGCTTGACGTTTTAAACGTAAAACTTCAACTTCACTCGCAGCACCTTTGGCAACAAGCGGTTCTGTCATTCTCAATTCTTGCTGAACTAACGTAAGTGCTTGCGTTAAGCCAGCAATGGATTCTTCCATATTGGCACGTCTAGAACGATAAAGCTGAGTTTCCTCAGCAACCAATTTTGGAATTTTTTGAACTGATTCTGGAAATACCAGTGGACCACCATTCACTTCCGCACGTAAACGCGCAGCTGTTGCTTGCGATGACAGTAGTAACGATTCTGATTCACCCACATTTGAAGCAAATCGTGTCGGATCAAGTTGAGCAAGGGTTTGCCCTTTTTCAACAATATCACCTTCTTTAACTTCAAGTTTGGTTAGAATCCCGCCCTCTAAAGATTGAATCACTTGTTCCTTAGAAGTTGGAACCACTTTACCTGTACCATTAGAAACTTCTTCAAGTTTGAAAATAGCTGCCCAAATAATGAGTGCAAGCAAACCCAGACCAATAATCCAAATCGTAATACTGACCTTCGGTAATGGTGGCTCTAACTGAGACACTTTTAATGAACGTTGTTGTTTTAATTCTTCGCTCATGATTTAGCCCCTGAATTTGCTTGTTGCTGGCCAGAATTATTTAAAATTTGATCACGTGGGCCATCCATAACGATACGACCATCATTCACCACAATAATACGATCCACTAACTCTAATACTGCACGGCGGTGGGTTGCCACAACCAATGTGCGATGTCCAAGCCAGTTCTTCATATGATCAATTAATTGTTTTTCAGATACATCATCAATCGCAGCTGTAGGTTCATCTAACAACAGAATATTTGGCTGACAAATGAGGAGTCTTGACAATAAAAGTGCCTGACGTTGTCCACCTGAGAAGCCGACACCACCTTCTAAAATAATATGATCCAATCCTTCTTTCTTTTCTTGAATGAAGTTAAGTGCACCGGTTACAGCAAGTGCTTTTAATAAATCATCATCGGTAGCTAAGGGTGCACCTAACGTTAAATTTTCTCTGACTGTACCAAAGAATAGGTGCGCATTTTGATTCAACAAACCTACGTCACGACGAACGTCCGATGGATCTAACAAGGTAATATCAATATTATCTAATTGAACCTTACCTTGAACTGCAGTTTGCATACCTGAAAGTAATTGAAGAATGGTCGATTTACCTGCACCGTTACGCCCAAGAATCGCAATTTTTTCACCTGGTTTAATTTCAAGTTTAGGAATAACGACACTTGGTTTAGGATCTTCTTCGCCGTATTTAAAGACCACACCATTTAATTCATAATGACCATCAAGTACTGATCGCTGAATCAATTGTGAACGCTCAGGATGGTCAACCTGTTTACTCATTAATTCATCAAGACTTTCTTTCGCTGTTTTAGCTTGCTGATAACGACCAAGAACACCTGTAACCTGTGCAATTGGCGCTAACATACGTGATGATAGAATCGAACATGCCACCAACGCACCGGTGGTCATTTCTCCATCCATTACCGCAAAACAACCCACCAATACTACAATTGCAAAGGTCAATCCCTGTAATTTTTGTGTCCAAAGATTCAATACGCCTACAATTTTACGTTGTTTCATGCTGATAGAAGCTGAAACATCATTCATGTGATTCCACTGATTTTGAAAGCGAGACTCTGCACGTAGCAGTTTAATATCTTCAATACCTTGAACAGCTTCAACGAGAATCGCATTTCGTATTGATGACTCACGCATACCCTCTTTAGCCAATTGCGCTAATTTTTTTTGCGCCAAAAGCCCTGGAATAATCATCAGCGGTACAACCACCAAAATTACCCAGAAAAGATTGCCACCAATAAGCCAAAAAATACCAAGAAACAGGAAGAAGAATGGTAAATCAGCAAAGGCGGTAATTGTTGTAGATGTTACAAGCTCACGCACACCTTCTAATTCACGAATTTGTGAAATAAACGTTCCCGTGGATTTAGATCGTTCACTATTTTTAATACGTAAAGCATGACCAAAGACCCGATCTGAGACTCTTAAATCCGCACGCTTACCAATCATATCTGAAAGAATTAATCGTGAGTATTTCAATGCGAATTCAAAGATTGCAGCAAGTAATACACCACCTGCCAGTACCCACAAGGTTGGAATAGATTGTGCTGGAATAACGCGGTCATACACATTCATCGAGAATACGATTGTCGCGAGTGCTAATACGTTTGCAAGCAATGATGCAAACATAATATCGATATAGCGTTTCCAATCGCGTAATACAATTTCCCAAAACCAATTTTTTTCGTACGGTTTAATGTATTCGTCAATACGCGCATCAGGTACTGAGGTTTCTGGTCTTAAAATATAGACTGAGTCGATGACATCTAACAATGTATCTACTGAAAATGTCTGCGCTAACCCTTCATCACCGCTCAGTTGAACACTTGCGTTACCTTGTGCATCTGCACGATCAATGACCCCAACTTGCCCATCTTTAAATCCGACCAATACCGGTAAACGCCACGGATTTAAAATATCGGGGCTAAAATCCACTTTACGGACATGCAAACCTACTTGGCGTGTCATAATTGCCAAGATGTCATCGACTGACTGGTTCTGATTCCAGTTTAGTTCTAAGCGAATACGTTCAGCAGAGGTTTCAATTCGATAATGACGTGCAACCGTCAGGACACCTTGTAACCATGGTTGATAATTTATTCTTGTATTCATGGTTTCAATTCTACCCCTTGAATGGTCAAATTATTAAGTTGATATACATCGCGGCTCTTACCAGAAGCGGCAATATATTGAACTAAGTTTTCATAAATATCATAACGTGCCGTTTCAATATCTGAATTTGAACGGTGAATCGCTTGTTCAGCATTTAAAAGATCAACAGCTGTACGAGTGCCAAGTTTATATTGTTCTTGATATAACTCTTTTGTTCTGACTGATGTCGCTTGTTGATCAATTAATACTTTCATTTGTCGCTGTTTATTTTCAACTTGTTCTTGAGCACGACGAATTTCATCAATTGTTTCTAAATAAACTGCATTTACTTTTGCTTTAGCAGCTTCTTCTGCAAACGATGCCGCACGACTGCGTGAACTAATTGCACCACCTTGGAAGAAAGTACTATTTGCTTCAAGCATAATAGAACTATCTGTTCCATCGTCTTGATTGTTATTCGGATTACGTCCGTTGACTGCTTGACTCAATGTACCTTTAACATTTAACGTAGGATAACGACTCAATTGAGTTTGTTTTTTTTCCAATTCTGCAACATCAACTTCAGCTTTGGCAGCCATCATTTTCGGAATTTCGTTAAACTTTGGCTCTGAATAAATATCTGAAGCCTTAATTAAACTCTCAGGTATCTCCCAGTTATATTTTGATATATCTGTTCCCATCAAAGTTCTAAGACGTTGTTTAAATACATTGAGCTGTGTTTCTTGCAGAATTAAATTTGATTGTGCAGATTCATAATATGATTGCGCTTGGATTGGATCGGCCTGACTGCTGATACCTGCCTCTGCACGTAAATTAGCAATTTCTCGGATTCGTGATATACCAGCAATTTGCTCACGTGCAATACGTGTAATTTCTTCATATCGCTTAATATTCACGATGGCAGAAGCCACTTCAAGAGCAATTTGGTCAATTGTGACAAGAACTTGAGCTTGGCTAAACTGCAACTTGGCTTCTTCTGTACTAACTAGTGATTTTTGTTTACCAAAGTCAAAAAGTAGTTGTGTCGCATTGACATTAAATAATTGACGCCCTCTTTCTCCTGAAGTCATATCTCCAGTTGAAACACCTGCACTCAACTGTGGGTAATAACCGGCTTTAGCAACATCAATAAATGCATTTTGTGATGCGAGTGAAGAAACACTTTGTGTCACTTCAGGATGTCTAGCTACTGCAATCTTAATCGCATCGTATAAGCTTAACGTTTGTTTATCAGCCGTACCATTCACAAGTGGCATCAAAGATACTGGAGCACTAGGCGAAGCTTGTGTCGTTATCACAGGCAATTGTTCGACCTGTTTAGGATCAAAGCTAAAATCACTCAGTTCATTTAACTTAACTTGTCTAAAGTCATCATCAGCTTTAGGTTTAAAAAACTGATCCATATTTGATTTTAATGCAGTTAAACTGAATTTTTTCTTTGCTTGAGGTTCAGCATTCACCGTATTGTATTTTTGTTCAGAGACGACTTGATCAGCTTTAGGCTTAATATTTACAACTGGCTTAATCGACTGCGATTGTTCAGATATTTTCGCTTTCTGCTCTATTGGTTTTGAATAAACAATTGTAGGTTTATTTACAGCCAAAGCACTAGTCGGTTGCTGAACGATCAAGTTTGGACGCTCAATTACATTCTGTGTTTCTAACTTATTATGAGAACCTGATTTAAAAGGCCAAAAAGCTTTGGCTTTAGATACAAGACTTTGACGATGTTCAACTTTCGCTACAGTTGAAGGTGGAGCTTGTAGCAAGTTGTTTTGGCTGTTGATTTGTTGATCATTAACAATCTTCGGTTTTGGTGTACTAGACACTTTCAATGAAGATTCACTCACCGATTTTTGTAAAGTAGGTGTCAAAACTTTTGTATTTGAAACATTGCCAGTAGCTTGGTGATGACTCTCATCCAACTTAGTTTTATCTTTGCCTATATTCCCAATAAATGTAAAGAGTTTACTTTTTGGTTTTTCTGTTTTGTCTTCTGAAACCGATGTTTCATTTTCTAGTAATTTTGCGTGTTGCGCGTCAATTAAAGATTCTGTTAGTTGATTTTGGATCTTTGGTTTAAGCGGTTTTAAAACCTGACGAGTGTCTTTAGTAGCGGGTTGTACAGTAGATGAAATAGTAGGTTTTAGAACATTTGGAGCTGAAGCCTCTTCAATATCCTGCTTTACCTTTGGCAGCAATACTTTTGGTTCAGATGCCGCTTTTTCACGCTTAACAAATGCAAAGAAAGATTTCTTTTGAGTCTTTTCCTTCGACTCATTCTGAGACTGCGAATTAGATAAAGGTATAGTGTTAACTTGAGCAATTTCATTTTCGACTATGTCGTCTAAATCAGGAACTTGTTCAATAACTTTAGGA
Organism: Acinetobacter sp. ANC_7511; assembly: GCF_056779975.1. Classification (NCBI taxonomy): domain Bacteria; kingdom Pseudomonadati; phylum Pseudomonadota; class Gammaproteobacteria; order Moraxellales; family Moraxellaceae; genus Acinetobacter; species Acinetobacter sp. ANC_7511. Next base: position 33,510 of record NZ_JBWYIY010000014.1, on the reverse strand, counting down.
ACAAGAACCTGTTCTTTCACTTGCTCTTTCGAGATTTTGGATTTCGATTGGAATAATTTAAAACGTGGCTTTTCAAGCTGTTCAGGTATATCTTCAACAGTCTTTTTTTCCAAACTAAAATTGATTTTGGGTTTTTGTAATTCTGCTGATAGTGCACGTTGGGTATCGTCAATTGCTAGAGGAGCGATTGCATCTTCAGCATGTACTTGTGTCGCACATAAACTGATCGCAAACAGCGTGATATACCCCATATCCTTCTGACTTAATTGATGTTTAGCCACTTGTAATCTCTATTAAAAAGTGTGAACTACGTCACATAAAATCAATCGTATTCTACAATGATTTTTATATTATTTCTGCGTCAATTGTAAACTTACGATTTGTTTGAGTTAATTTACAGTCTAAATATCTATAAAACAACATTATTTTATAGATATCACACTATTTTTTTAAACTGTGAAATCATCACCTAAATAAACTTTACGGACAGTTTCATCCATAAGTACTTGATCTGGTGTTCCTTCCGCAATGACAGATCCTTCGCTGACAATATAAGCATGCTCACAAATCGCGAGCGTTTCGCGAACGTTATGGTCTGTAATGAGCACACCGATACCACGTTCTTTTAAATTGCGAATGATATCTTTGATATCACCTACAGAAATTGGATCTACCCCAGCAAAAGGCTCATCAAGGAGCATAAACTTAGGATCGGCGGCTAATGCTCGAGCGATTTCAGCACGGCGACGTTCCCCCCCTGACACACTCATCCCCAAAGAATCTTTAATATGTGTAATTTTAAAGTCTTCTAATAACTCTTGAAGTCTCTCTTTACGTTGTTGCTTATTAAGATCCTTCCGCGTTTCAAGAATCGCCATAATATTATCTGAAATACTCAATTTACGAAAAATTGAAGCCTCTTGTGGCAAATAACCAATTCCATGACGAGCACGCTCATGCATTGCAAGGTCCGAAAGATCAAGATTATCTAAGTGAATTTCACCTTTATCCATTCGAACCAGTCCGACTACCATGTAAAAGCTTGTCGTTTTTCCCGCCCCGTTCGGTCCAAGCAAACCAACAATTTGACCACTCTGCATGCTAAATGAAACATCTTTCACCACCCAGCGTTTACTATAAACTTTGGCAAGATGTTTAATTTTTAATGTTTGGATTGGTGATTCATTGACACTCATTAATCACGTACTCCAGAGAATGATTTTGAGGCAGAAGGTGGAATGATAATTTGTACACGACCTTTCGAACTGCCTGTGCCACTACTGCCACCGCCTACAACTTCGATATCACCCTTATTCATACTGTAACGCAAAGTGTTCCCACGAATACTTGCGCCATCTTGATACAAGTATGCATTACCCGACAAAGTAATAATGCCTGTATCAGCGTTATATACAATTTTAGAGGCTTCACCACGTGCAATGCCACGTTTAGACTCTAATTGCTGTTGGAATTTTGCAGGGGAACCTGACGCATTTACTGAGCTAATTTGACGATTGGCATTGAGATTAGCAACTATAGAGGCTGCATTTAACTTGAAAGTACCTTGTTCAACAGAAACATTCCCCACATAGGTCGTTATACCTGTTTTGTCATTATAGGTCGCACGATCAGCTAAAAGCATGATGGGTTGATTACGATCACTTGGCAATGCAAATGCCATAACAGAAATAGAACTGAGTGCCACCATTGCTATTGCTTTAAGCATTTTTGAACCTGATAAATAAGAAGGTTTAGTTTGGTGCATACTTTCCTCGAATATTTTTAAAATCGTACTGACCTTCATTCAAATCTGCTTCTAAGCCTTGGCTGACAAAATCTGCATTTGGTGTTTGTACAGTAACTTGCTCAGATGTTTCAAGCTTTCTTGTTTTTGGATATCCTGTAAGCGCATCGGTTCGAAAAACCATTTTGCCCATTTCTCCTTGCTTGGTTGCAACAACATCTCCAGATAACACAATCTTCTCATTGTCATTGAAACCATGTGCTTGTTTAGCATAAAACGTAGCGTCTTCTACATTATTAGTAAACATGCTGGCATTTAAATTCTGCAAGCTTGATGTTTTCTGTTTCATATCTTGGTTCAGCTCATCCACTGTAGCCTTAACATAAAGCATGCCTTTTTCATCAGTTTGCAAAAGATTAATATTCTTTGCTGAATATGTCATCGATTGAGCGGATGAACCCTCTAATTTTTTCCCTTTACCGCTGTAATAATAATAGCCACCACTTATAGCAGCGACAATAACAGCAGTAATATATAAAACTTTAGTATCCATAAATCATCAACTATATTCAGCGTTCATATCAACTGCGTATTAGTGCGTTACAGCCAAATATTTTTCAAGAAGTTCATGGTAAACCCCTTTTGACAACAATAACATGTCACAAATTTCACGCACAGCGCCACGACCACCATAAGCTTGGGTTACAAGGTCTGCACGACGACGAACTTCAACATGACCATTTGGCACTGTTACTTTCATTCCCGCAATCGCAAAAGCTGATAAATCTGGCCAATCATCCCCCATATACAAGCAATCTTCTGGTTTTAAACCCAGTTGCGTACAAGCTTGCTGTAAGGCAGTCCCTTTGTCTTCACGCCCCTGATAAACTAAGTCTACACCTAGATCATTCATACGCTTTGTCACAATATTGCTTTGGCGACCGGTAATAATGACAACTTTAATTCCAGCTTGCTGAACAAGTTTCATCCCAAGTCCATCACGAATATCAAATGACTTAATTTCATCACCTGAGTTCGTCAACGTTACAAAACCATCACTTAGAATACCATCCACATCCAAAACCAACGCTTCGATATGTCGTGCTTGTTCTAACAATACATAAGATGCCATGAATTAATTTACCCCAGCTTGAATTAAATCGTGCATGCTAATCACACCAATCACTTGTTTGGCATCATTGACTACTACAAATTGATTGATTTTTTTAGCATTCATTTGCTCTAGCGCTTCAACCGCTCTTGCTTCTTGTGAAATGGTTAGAGGATTTTCAATCATAACCTTTGATACAGCAAGATTAACATCAAAACCTTGTTGCTTATCAATGAGACGTCGTAAGTCACCATCCGTAAATATACCTAACAGAACATCATTTTCATCCACAATTGTGGTTAATCCGAGACGTTTGTTTGATATTTCGTATAAAACTTTATTCATTGGTGTATCTGGTGAAACTTTTGGTAGAGAGTCACCCACGTGCATCAGATGTTTAACATGCAACAGTAATCGCTTACCGAGTGCACCAGCTGGATGTGACATGGCAAAATCATTTGCAGTAAATCCACGCGCTTCAAGTAAAGCAACAGCCAAAGCATCACCTAAAGCTAAAGTCGCTGTCGTGCTTGAAGTTGGTGCCAAACCTAATGGGCATGCCTCTTGAATATGACCAAGTGTAAGCGCAACATCAGCGTTCTGTGGCATTGGTCCACGGTCATCACCTGAAATTGTTATCAATGGCACACCCAAATGTTTGATGAGTGGCATTAACATCATGATTTCATCACTTTTACCAGAGTTCGAAATCGCGATCAGCACATCTCCACGCACTAACATCCCGAGATCACCATGACCAGCTTCACCTGGATGCATGAAGAAAGACGGCGTTCCTGTTGATGCAAATGTTGCAGCCATTTTTCGACCGATATGACCAGATTTCCCCATACCAGTGACCACTAAACGACCTTGGCACCGTAGGATAATTTGACATGCTTGGGAAAAGCGATCATCAATCTGATGAGATAGCACCGATAAAGCTTGACGTTCAATCTCCAAGGTTTCTTTTGCAACCTTTTGAAAATCAATTGGATATGTAGTATTTTCAGAATTCAAATCTGGGCACCTTGAGGCTGGATTCAGCCACAATTTCAATCATTAAATTATTCTTCATATATTAACATAAGCATGCAAGTATCTTTTTCTTAAATGTATAAATTTCATTTGCATAGATTTTTTACGCATAAAACTTTGTGAAAGATAAGCCTTAGGTTAAGATGAACCACCATTTTTTTAGCTTTTTGAAGACCTATGCAACCATTTGTTCTATATAACTCAGAGCAACGAAAAAAAGTTGAGTTTGTACCACGTAAAGAAGGACATATTGATATGTATGTCTGTGGGATGACAGTTTACGACTACTGTCATATCGGTCATGCTCGGGTTATGGTTGCATTTGACTATATTATTCGTTTTCTTCGTAGCCAAGGTTGGAAAGTTAAATATATTCGCAATATTACTGACATTGATGACAAAATCATTGCACGTGCAAATGAAAATGGTGAAAGCATTACAGCACTCACTGATCGCTTTATTCAGGCAATGAATGAAGATGCTGCCAATTTAGGATGCTTGGCACCTGATGAAGCACCTCGTGCGACAGAGTACATCGATCAAATGCAAAATATGATTGGTACTTTGGTCAATAATGGCACTGCATATCCTGCGTCAAACGGTGATGTGTACTTCGAAGTTGAAAAATTTAAAAAATACGGGCGTCTATCTGGTCGTAAACTCGAAGACATGCAAGCAGGTGCTTCCGAACGAGTCGATGTTGAAGTTGAAAAGAAACATCCTTTCGATTTTGTGCTATGGAAGCATGCAAAAGAAAATGAGCCTTCTTGGAAATCTCCTTGGGGGAATGGTCGTCCAGGTTGGCATATCGAATGTTCAGCAATGTCTACATGTTGCCTTGGTAATCATTTTGATATTCATGGTGGTGGGTCTGACTTAACCTTCCCCCATCACGAAAATGAAATCGCACAAAGTGAAGCTGCAACTGGCGAACAATATGTAAACTATTGGATGCACGTAGGCTTTATCAATGTCGATGGTGAAAAAATGTCTAAATCTTTAGGCAATTTTTTCACGATTCGCGATGTCATGGAAAAATTCCATCCTGAAGTTATTCGTTACTTTATCGTTTCATCACACTATCGTAGCCCTGTGAATTTTTCTGATACTGCGCTTAAAGAAGCTAAAAACACATTAAGTCGTTTTTATCATTCATTTAAAGCATATCAACAGATATATGGTGCCGAAATTAATTCGCAATACGATGAAGCACTCGTTGAAAAGTTTAATGCAGCAATGCGGGATGATTTCAACACATCAGAAGCGATTGCCGTACTTTTTGAAATCAATAAAGAATTAAATCGTGCCGTAAAAGACGAACTTGCTGAACAGGCGGCCATATATTATGCCACCTTGCGCTATCTGACCAATATCTTAGGTCTTGTTCAACATAATGTTGATGAATTCCTAAAATCAGATATTGGTCAAGAAAGCTTATCTTTGAGTAATGATGAAATTGAAGATCTCATTCAACAACGCAAAGATGCCAAGAAAGAGAAAAACTTTGCACGTGCAGATGAGATTCGCCAAAATCTTCTTGATCAAGGCATTGTACTTGAAGATACGCGTCAAGGAACTTTATGGCGACGTGCTGATTAATTCATCAATTAAATTTTGGAAGTGTTGACAGGGTGTGCAAAATCACTATAATTCACACCATATTGCGGGAATAGCTCAGTTGGTAGAGCACAACCTTGCCAAGGTTGGGGTCGCGAGTTCGAGTCTCGTTTCCCGCTCCAAAATTTTAAAAGCTTCAGTCGAAAGATTGAGGCTTTTTTTATTGACTTAGATTCTCAAATAAAGTCGACCTAGATTAAATTATTCGAAAGAGAAAAGAGAAGCTAGCCGACCAAAGTCAAAGTTGCTCCACACCCAATCACTCTCAAACTTGAACAGGTTTTCATCTTAAATTCACTCTTTTTTTGATAATATTAATTACTTTAATGCTCTTTTTTAGGCTAAAAGCATGAGATTAAATGCTGACTTCTCTCAACCTGTAATAATTACTCCAGAAGATTATCAATGGATTCAATCCCCAAGAGGCGAAGTTAAACGAATGATGTTTGATCGTGTTGGCTTAGAACAAGCAAGAGCAACCAGCCTAGTTGAGTTCCCTTCAAATTCTCAGTTCCCAGAGCATCAACACCCCTTCGGTGAAGAAGTTCTAGTGTTAAACGGGACTTTTACTGAAGATGATCATCAGCACTATCCATCTGGATGGTATATGCGAAATCCTCACCTTTCTAAACATATTGTCTCGAGCTTAGATGGATGTCTGATCTTGGTGAAACTCATGCAAATGTCTGAAGAAGAAAAATTAGCTACACGAATTGATACTCGTGACGAGCGAAACTGGACCTATTTTAACAACAGAAAGATTTGCCAACTATTTCAATCTGAGTATGAAGACACCTTTCTCGAAAAACTCGAAAGCCAACAGGTTTTAGAATCAACACATCATAACGGTATTGAAATTTTCATTATCAAAGGTAAATTGGTGATGAATGAACGAAATTATTCAGCCGGTTCGTGGATGAGGTTTCCGATTCAACATCGTATTGAAATCAAAGCAGGTGGTTCTGGCGCTTTGATTTATGTAAAAAAAGATCATTTAAAAAATATATAAACCCAAAAAAACCCAATACATTATTGGGTTTTTAAGCTAGTGCATTGATTAAGACTCATCATATGCGCTTTTTTTCCAGACACCCATATCAATAAGCTTCTGAATTTGCTTATCAATCACTTCCGCTTTATATTCGTCGTGATGTCCCTGTTTTTGCTGCAAATACAAATTTTTAGGATATATATTATTTTTATAAATTAATTGTGCGCATTCTGCACGTATATCTTTCATCCAATTGGTCACCTGAGCGTGTGTACGATGATAACGAAGTGCCTCTATATCAACTACACCAGTGACATAGGTAGATCCATTGGTATCATGCTGTTTACCCACTATTTTACCTTTATGGTCCACAATCATAGAAAGACCACCACCACAATCGATCGGTGCTAATGTATTTTCATCAAGATACATCCCCCCAATATTTGGTGCTACTACGTACATATTATTTTCTAAAGCACGAGCACGATTGGAGATTTCAAATACATCATTTTCAGTAAATGAAGCTGGTAAAGATGCACGATAGACGACTTCAGCACCATTCATCGCTAGGCCTCGACCATTTTCTGGAAAATTACCTTCCATTGCCATCATGATGCCCAATCGACCAATTTCCGTATCAACTACTGGCCAAAATGATTGAAGCTCTTCACCATATTTTTTTACCCACTTATCATACAAATCATGAGGTGATGCTGAACGCTCGCATGGCAATAAAGCAGACATTTTGTGGTGTTTTAAAATAATTTCGCCTTGAGGATTTATAATAAATCCGACATTAAACATAATGCCTGGCCAATCCTCATTTTTAGCTTTGGCTTGCGCCATGATAAAAACATTATGTTTTTTAGCTAACTCACCTAAACGATCTGTTTCAGGGCCTGGTATATCGATCGCACCATCATCCAAGAATTCTTGAATATCAACATCGAGTGCTTCGTCGTTGAAGCCCTGTAATGCCCCCTCTGGGAGAACCAACAGTCTTACTGGAATATCTAAAGAACTCAACCATAATGCACCGGATGTAAGTTCCTCTAAATGAGAGATATTTTTCATAATATCTGCTCTACAACTTGTGCCCCATATTGTTGGAACTAATCCTACTACACCATAAGGTTTGATCATTTTATTTTCCTCTAAATCCATTCAGTTTTTTTAATGCACTTAAAAATTATCAGTGTGCTGATAATTATGCAAGTTCAAAAACCAAATAATTTAGAAAATTATTCTTCATTAATTTTTTTCATCCAATTCCTGACGATTCTTATTTCACTTTCACTAAAACCATCGACTAGAGAATCTTCTAAACGATCAATAGCATCACCACAATCTTCCATAAGTTTTTTCCCTAAATCTGATATCTCAATTAATTGAATTTTCTTATTCGTAGAATGAGAAGTTTTATAGAGAATATTTTGTTTTTCTAATTTTGAGATCATCAAATTTACTGTTTGCGGTGTTAATGAAGCAAAACGTGCTATTTCCGCATTTGTGAAACCTGGGTAAGTCAAAATAATTTTCAAAATTGTGAACTGTGGTGGAGTGATTGAATATTCAGCAAGTACACGCTCCATTTTTAAACGATATACATGGGATGTCTTTCTTAATAAAAATCCAAGGTAACCCGATTCATTATCAAATATTTCAGGTGAATTCGTATTTTTTTTAAACATACCTATTGCCCTTTTATAAAATCATAAATATTATCAGTATGCTGATAAAAAAGTATTTGAGTTTAACTTTGCATTATATATGACTAATGCTGCTTAAATTTGAATACCTAGTCACAGTTTAGCTAAAAAAATAATGGAATAAAAATCAAACCCTTAAGGATATAGGATACGAAAATGCAGAATACTCTAAATGCTGAAGAACCCGCTTCGGTCAAAAAAAATACGAGATACGCTTGGTACGTAGTCACACTATGTATGTTGGCTTATATATTTTCTTATATTGATCGACAAATTTTAGTCTTGATGATTGAACCGATCAAAGCAGATTTAAATTTAACTGATACTCAGTTTAGTCTATTGCACGGTTTAGCTTTTTCCCTATTTTACGCATTTATGGGATTGCCTATCGCTTATTTAGCAGACCGATTTTCCCGACCAAAAATTATTGCAATTGGCATTATTTTTTGGAGCTTAGCAACAGCGGCTTGTGGTCTAAGTAAAAACTTCATTCAACTTTTTCTTTCAAGAATGGGGATTGGCATTGGTGAAGCAGCATTATCACCCGCAGCATATTCCATGTTTAGTGATATGTTCAGTAAAGACAAATTAGGTAAAGCCGTTGGTATTTACTCCATTGGTTCTTTTATCGGTGGAGGGATGGCTTTTCTCGTTGGCGGCTATGTGATCAGCTTATTAAAAGATGCAACGTTTATTGATGTTCCTCTACTCGGCATGATAAAGGCTTGGCAAGTTGCCTTTATTCTTGTTGGATTGCCAGGCGTTTTTATTGGTCTTTTATTTATTTTAACAGTAAGAAATCCGCAACGAACAGGACAAAAACTCGATGCCTCAGGTAATGTCGTAAAAGTTAAATTTACGGATTCGTTTAAATTCTTAAAAAAGCATATTAAGACATTTACTTGTCACTACATGGGCTTCACATTCTATGCAATGGCATTGTTTTGTGTCATGAGCTGGTCACCTGCATTTTATATGCGTAACTTTGGTCTAAGTCCTGTTGAAACAGGTTATATGTTAGGAATGATTCTACTTATCGCAAACACATCTGGCGTTTTCTTTGTAGGCTGGTTAACTAACTAATCTGACAAGTAAATGTCGACGTGATGCTGCAATGTATACTGGTTATTTAGGTGGTTTAGGAATTATCTTACCGATTATTAGCTATACATTAGTAGACTCACTGTGGTTATCTGTTGCTATTTTTACAGTGGCTATGTTCTTTGCATCTTTCCCAATGCCAACCTCAACAGCAGCTATGCAAATTTTAGCTCCAAATCAATTACGAGCTCAAATTTCTGCAATTTTCTTGTTAATCAGTAGCTTAATTGGTTTAGGTATTGGAACAACTTTAGTCGCATTAATTACCGATAAAGTATTCGGGGATACCAACATGGTGGGTTATTCAATTTCAATCGTAGGTGGTTTCTCAGCGTTATTGACTATTATTTTACTCAAAACAGGATGTAAACATTTTGTGAAAAGTCTAGATGTAGAAAAAAATAATCAACGTCTACTTCTTGCAAGCCAAAGCCGCATTATGATGATGACCCATGTACGATGCCCGATTAAATAAAGATTAACGACGTATCCCCTGTCAGGTCTAGGCTTTCAACATTTTTCGTTTGAAGAGCAGATTATTCTCCCTCAACAACTTGAATAGAAATCACTCTCAAATTTACTAAAATGCGTTCAGGACTGCTGAATAAGGAAAATTCACTTCCAGAAGCTGATTTAACTTAACTCATTCAAATTGTGATTATTGTTTGAAGATATGATGCCGAACCATATAGCGCTAACAAAAAAAGAATATTGTTTAGGTGATCAATCGAATTAGACTGTAATTATTTTTATACTCAGCTCTAAATCAGACACGTCTTAAAACCTTTGAGTAATTGCAAAAAAAGACTCGACCTTAAAAGGCCGAGTCAGGTTATAGTCAAATATTGAGCATTTTTTATGAAAGATTTAATTTTTGAATACCATTTCTACCTGGGAAATCCTTTGCTAAAGATCGAGCATTAGGCATTTTTAACCATAATCTTAATAATTTTCTTCGCTTTGAGATGTCTTCATCATCTATAAATGATGATCGTGAATGCATTACACAATAGTTATTACAGAACTGCATATCACCCGGTTCAAGCATCATATCTAGTCTGAGATCAGGATCTTGTATGTACTGATCGAAAATATCAAGTGCATCGACTTGAACTCTGGATAAAGGTATTCCTTTTCGCTCATGCCCAAGCTCAATATAAGCTCTTAAATAGCGACAGCTTAATTTGTTTTCATAATAACTAAAAATTGGTGTCAAGGTAGGTTCTAGATCTCCCAAATGATCACAATATGTTGGATGATAATAATAACCAAGATATTCAGGATAATTTTCTAAAATTCTATTGTAGACTGTGGCAGCACTGACGAGACTACTCAATCCTCCACTCTTTGCTTTTCTAATTGATAGCAATCCAACTACGTCAGATAAGTCAGTGTGGTAAGGGAGATATGCGTTTGTTTCATAAACTCGCGTTGATTTGTTGTTAAGATCACCAACGTTTTCTACTTTACCCAATAAATCGCCTTTAGGATTTTGGGTAACGGGTTGACCCATATACATGCCTATTAAATAGTAAATAATCGCCAATTGGCGTTCACTAAATTTAGAGACATCCAAACCTTTTAATAGAAAGAAACCATATCCATTCTCAAGCTCATCGGCATATTTTTTAAATTCAGATAAAACTTGTGGATTATTAATCGTTAAATGCGTGTTATTCAATTGATCAATTTCTAGATCTTGTTGTTCTATCAATTGCAAATTTTGGCTTAATTCATGAAGCATTTCTTCGCTTAAATAATAAGTCCAATCTGTCTGATTTTTTAGGTCTTTGCCCACCCATGCCGACTTATGACTGATTTTCTCTTTTAATATCGTATTCATCGCAATCTATCCCTGAACTAGTGTTTGTTTTCCTGCATTTTTCGAACCATTGCATTAAAAAATTTATCTGCGAAAGCACTTTCTTGAATTAACATTTGAGTTAAGTCTGCACACTTCTGTTTTACGATATGATCTAATTCAACATCGTCACCACGCATTGAATCCGCTTGGCATTGTATTTCTGCGGCTCGTTGAACTGTCCAGAGTAGGAAAAAAGCTTTTTCAATCGTACTCTCTCCCACAGCTACACCATGATTTCTAAGTACCAGAATGTGATGATCACCTAAACTTTTGATCATTCTTTGTTTTTCTTCTTCGAATAGAGTAATGCCTTCAAAGGCGTGATAACCTACCCGCCCATATAACTGCGCACCATAAAAATTGTCATTTTTAAAGCCATCTTTCTTTTGTGCAATAGCACTGATTGGTGTGGTATGTGTATGTATTAAACATCGAATATCATCACGAGCACCATGAACAGCACTATGTAAAGCAAATCCTGCAGGATTGGCATCATATTCAGAATGAATCACTTTATTACCGTTTAAATCTACTTTTAATAAATTTTCGGGTGTGATTTCCGTATAGTTCAAGCCGAAAGGATTTACTAAATAATAGTGTTCAGCTCCTGGTAAGCGCGCTGAGACATGATTAAAAATTGTTTCCGTCCAACCAAAATAATCAATAAGGTGATAACAATTCGCTAATTTAACTCTGAGCGCCCATTCAGCTTCAGAGACATTCAATACATTATTTTTCATCTTCATTATTCCTTGTTCTGGCTTGTTCGCTTAAATAGACCGTTAATTCATATATAAGTTTGGATGTCGGCATCGGACATTCATAAGCATCTGCCAATTCAAATACAGCTTCTGCAATGGGTGCTAACTCTAAAGGGCGACGATTTTTGTAGTCATGCCACATTGATGTATATGTTTCCCCCATCTCTGAACCTAACTTTAAAAATGTGTTTGGGTCGATATTGATACGAGCGCCATAGCAAGCCGCAACAGCTCGAACTTCATATAAAATTTGTTGAGTAATTCGAATTAAATTTTGATCAGCATAAATTTTACTTAGCGGAGCATCAGCCACAACCGATAATGGATTGGAGCTCAAGTTAGCCATAACCTTGGTCCAAATTTGATCTCGGATGTTTTCTACGGGTCGTGCTTCAATACTTGTATTTTCAAACAATTCAACAAGCGCATCTAATCGTTCAGTCATTTGATGACTCGGCTCACCAAAGATCAACAAATACGGATTGTCTGATTTGACCTCATTTTCATTGACACTTTGCGCTGTAATAAATACAACAGCGCCAATTAAATGTTCTAATGGAAAATGGTCATTTAAAACGCCCTGTTGATCTAAACAATTTATCCTTGAATTTTTAGAGTTATTCTCTAAACCGTAAAAATACCAAAAGGGTATTCCATTCATTAACGGGACAATGACTGTCGCGTTATGCATATAACGCTTCAGCTGAGTTGAAATTTCATATAAAGCGTTAAACTTCGTTGCTATAAAGATAAAATCTTGTTTTTCAATGCATTCTTCTGTATCCACAATTCGAGATGGATGTACTTGGAATTCACCCAGTACATCTTTTAAGTGAATCCCTTTTTGCTTTAGCGTTTCGACTTTTTCCCCTCGCGCGAGAACAGTGACTTGGTGTCCTGCTAGCGTTAATCTAGCAGCAACTACACAGCCTATAGCTCCAGCACCATATACCAAAATTTTTTTTGACATCCATTCAAATCCCTGAAAAGCGTATGAGTAGTTATGTTCTAAATAGCTAATACGTCTTGATGCTTACTATTAATTCCTAAGTAACTTTCGATGATTCTTGGATCTTCAACTAAATCAGAGCCCCTTCCTTCCATTGAAAGCTCTCCCATTTCTAAGACATAAGCATAATCTGCAAGTTTTAAAGCAGCTCTAGCATTCTGCTCAACTAACAAGATAGACACGCCATGTCCTCTTAATTGGTCAATCACCTTAAAAATTTCTCGGGTGATGAGTGGCGCTAATCCCAAACTCGGCTCGTCTAGCATCAACAATTTAGGTTTAGCCATGAGTGCACGACCCACTGCAAGCATTTGTCGTTCACCACCAGAAAGTGTTCCTGCTTGCTGTGATCGTCTTTCTTTCAAACGAGGAAAAATGTCATACACTTCATCTAAAGTGCTCAAAATCTCTTTGTCTCTTTGGCGATAGCGTTGAAAAGCGCCAAGCATAAGATTGTCTTCAATAGACATTGTTCCAAATAACTCTCGTTTTTCAGGCACTAATCCAAGCCCACGAATGACCATTTGCTCAACCTGTGGACATTGCTCCACATGTCCATCGAAATCGACGTGTCCTTTAGAACCCAGCACCCCCATAATTGCAGACAATAAAGTTGTTTTACCCGCACCATTTGGACCAACAACAGAAACAATTTGGCCTTGATTAACACGCATATTAAAATTTGAAAGCGCTTCGACTTTTCCGTAAGCAACACTCAAATTATTTACTTCTAGCAGAGGCGTGCCCTCTTGATTTCCAAGCATTGTGATCATGCAGCACCTCCTAAATAAGCTTCCAATACAGCTTCATTTTTTTGAATTTCTTCTGGTAATCCTTCAGCAATTTTTTGACCAAACTCCATGACCACAATTCGGTCTGCGAGATTCATGACAAAGTCCATATCATGCTCGACCAAGAGAATTGCCATACCTTCAGCACGTAATTTAGATAGAAGTTCAGCTAAGGCTTGTTTCTCTTTAAATCTTAATCCTGCTGCGGGCTCATCAAGTAGTAATAAGCTTGGGTTCGCACATAAAGCACGTGCAATTTCTAAAATACGTTGCTGCCCGAGTGCTAAACTGCCAGCTTCGACATACAAATATTCTCCAAGCCCTACACGTTCTAGTTGATATTTAGCCTCATTGAGAAGTTCATTTTCTTCAACTCGATCAAGAAGTAACATGGATGAGATGACACTTTTTTCTCCGCGCAAATGTGCACCTATGGCTGTATTTTCTAATACAGTCATTTCAGGCAATATTTTTACGTGTTGGAATGTACGACTTAATCCTAATTTGGCAATTTCTCTGGATGGTATGCCATTTATTTTTTTACCTTTAAATAAAACTTCACCACTTGTTGGAACATCTACACCTGATATTTGATTGAACATGGTACTTTTACCAGCACCATTCGGACCAATTAAAGCGAGAACCTCTCCAGCGTGAATTTTCAGATTCATTTCATTGTTCGCAACCAAGCCACCAAATTTTTTCGTGATGTTCTTCGCATCTAATATCAATTCACCCTTGTTGATTTGATTTTCTACTTTGTCCATTTGAGGAATGGGGTGGATTGAAGGATATAAATCTACAGGCTTATATTTATTTGGGATCAACTTAGTAATAAATGACCAAATCCCTGATGGTGCTTTTTGCATCAATACAACAATGATTAATCCAAATACGATTGTTTCATAATGACCTTGTCCGCCAAAAATAATAGGCAAAGCGTCTTGCAACCATTGGCGTACCATGGTGAATATGCCTGCACCTAATATTGCACCCCAAATACTACCGACACCGCCTAACAACGCCATAAACAAGTAGTCGATACCCATTTGGAGTCCAAAAGGTGTCGGGTTAATAAAAGTTTGCGTGTGTGCATAAAGCCACCCTGAAATTGATGCAAAAATTGCAGCAATCACAAAGATGATCATTTTTGCTCTAAACGTATTTACTCCCATAGACTCAGCCATTACTTGTCCGCCTTTCAAAGCACGGATTGCTCGCCCCTCTCGAGAATTTAAAAGATTTTTTGTCAAAATAATGGCAATAAATACAATGAGCCAAATGAGGTAGAACATTTTGTTGCCGTTATCAAAGGCAAATCCTGCGATAGAAATAGAGGGAATATTCGAAATTCCAGAATGCCCACCTAAAGTTTCAATGGTCGAAAAGAAATAATAAAGTGAAATGCCCCAAGCGATCGTACCTAAAGGCAGATAATGTCCTGAAAGTTTAAGTGTTAAGCCACCCACCAAAATCGCAGATGCGACTGTAATGAATATTCCGAGCAGAAGTCCAAACCAAGGATTGCCACCTGTCCATGCGAGGAAACTTGGTAATTGTTCAGTCACAGTTAAGTAAGCAGTTGCGTATGCGCCAATTCCAACTAAGGCTGCTTGACCAAATGTAGTCATGCCTCCAACGCCTGTCACCAATACTAGACCTAACACGACTAATGCATTTAGACCAATATAGTTCAATAAAGTGACTTGATAGGTCGGTAAAAAAAATGGGCTGATGAATACAATTAGCGCAAATATAAAGAAATAAGTTTTTGATTTCATTCTTCATCCTCCTCAACATGACGAGTTGTGAGTGATTTCCAAAGTAAGAAAGGAATAATTAATGTAAAGACGATGATTTCTTTGTAATCACTTGCCCAAAACATTGAGAAAGACTCAATAACACCAACAATCACGGCACCAATTGCTGCGACCGGGAAGCTGATTAGTCCTCCAATGATTGCCCCTACAAATCCCTTCAGACTTAAAATAAATCCTGAGTCGTAATACAGGGTTGTGATCGGTGCAATTAAAATGCCTGATAACGTTCCGATAAATGTAGCTAAAACAAAAGTCAGTTTGCCCGCAAAGATTGGAGAAATACCCATGAGCTGTGCACCGACTCGATTGACAGCGGTTGCATGCAATGCCTTACCATAGAGTGTTTTTTCAAAGAAATACCAAAGCACTAAAATCATCACAAAGAATGAAACGATAATGATCAAAGTTTGACTGCTTAAAACAAGAGTCCCAATTTCAAAGCTTTTATCACTAAATGGTTGTGTTTGAGCACCATTTGGACCGAATATCACGAGTCCTAAACCGACTAATGCCACATGAACCGCTATCGACACGATCAATAAAACTAAAGGTTTGGCTGCGACTAAAGGTTGAAAAAAAGTGCGATACATTTGAGGACCAAGCGGTGTAATCACAGCCAAAGTCAATAAAACTTGAATTGGCATTGGAAGCGTCGCTAAAGGTAGTGTGTACATCGCGATAACGATCAAAGAAATATAAATCAATGACGCAATAAAAATTTTGATATTAAATATTTGATTTTTAAAAAATTTAGCGTATAAATCCAGACTTGTATTGACAATAAAAAACGCAACTACCAGCCAAACTATTAAGCTTGGAATACCTGCTTGAATGGATGCCAAAGTCAATGCACCAAATACAGCAAATTCACCCAATGGAATAAGTAATATCCGAGTGACAGTAAAAACTAAAATGATACATAGCGCTAATAATGCATAAATAGCACCACTGGTAATACCATCCTGCCCCAAAATTAACGCGATATTTAAATCCATAACATCTTCCTACCCTTTTTTGAGGATGAATTTACCTAGAGCGATATATGCATATCGCTCTGAGTTTATTTATGATGAAAAGCTAAATTTACTTCAGTAGTTTCCACTGACCATTTTTAACAATGATCATTTCACGCCCACGCTTGTCAAATCCACTATGATCAGATGGGCTCATGTTATACACGCCTTGAGTTCCTGCGACTTCTTTTGTAGATTCCAATGCATCACGTAGAGCTTCACGGAATTGCACGGTGCCAGGCTTTGCTTTTTTCAAAGCAGTCGGTACAGCTTTTTCAAGCAAAATACCTGCGTCATACACATTTGCCCCGAAAGTTGCAGGTGTTTGTTTATATTTTGCTTTATAATCATTGATATATTTAGTAGCAATTTTCTTAGAAGGATGTGTATTAGATACTTCATTTAAAACAAGCATTAAACTGGCAGCTAAAATCGTATTTTCTACTTTCTTGCCACCCATTTTTAAATATTGATCTAAAGCCGCACCATGCGTTTGATAAATTTGCCCTCGATAGCCTCGATCATATAAAGCAGTTTGTGGAGGCACTGCTGAACTACCTGGTGCTGCAACTAGAATTGCCTGTGGTTTTTTACTTATGAGTTTTAACGCTTGACCAGTTAGAGAGGTATCTTGACGTTGAAATGATTCTTGAGCAACGATTTTAATCCCATTTTTCTTTGCTAAATTCGCTAAGACTTTTCCCCAGTTTTCTCCGTACGGATCAGCAGTACCGATAAATCCTAGAGTTGTAATTTTTCGCTTCACCATATCTTGCACAAGCGCTTCTGCGATGATTTCATCATTCTGAGTGGTCTTAAACACCCATTTTTTTTGATCCGTCATTGGCATGACTATCGTAGAAGTTCCAACCGGTGCAAGAAGAGGTACTTTCGCTTTAGCAATCGTCCCAATCACAGCAGAAGCATTTGGTGAACCAGAAGGACCAATGATTGCATCAACTTTGTTTTCTTTAATTAGTTTCTCGACAGCTTTGACAGATGCTGTAGGATCACTCGCATCATCAAGAGAAATATATCGAACGTTCTCATTACCAATTTTTTTAGGTAATAAAGCAACTGTATTTTTTTGTGGTATACCTACCATTGCTACAGGTCCGGATGATGATGTCACAACTCCAATCGTGATATCAGCTTGAGCATAAGTGGCAATTGCGATTAAGCTTGTTGATAATAATAATTTTTTAAACATCATATAATCTCCAGTTTGTCCATTAACTGTTTATGTAATTAGAATTTATAGCTATATGTAGTAATGATTCGATTTTCAACAAAATCATTACCATTGGTTGTTCCTGCACCATATTTAGTAGTCGTGTCGATATACCTCCATTCTATACCCAACCCTTTAAAAGACCCTTCTGGAACGGTGTAGCCGACAATGAAATTAGCTTCAGTTTCTTTATTATCTGGTAGGCCATTACGCTCTATGTTCGTACCATATAAATAACGCAAAGTCGTTCTTAAACCCGGCAAACCAACATTTTTAAAGTCATAAGAATAAAGTGCATGATAAGTAAGTTCTTCAGGTTTGATGAAACCTAAAGTTGACCAAGTATGTAGGAAAGGTTGAGGAGCGAATCCATCAAATGTTGGAAAATTGGTATCCCCGGAATTTTTTTGAACACCTGCAGCAAAACTATGTGAGCCATTTTGAATGTTGGCCTGAACGCCAAATGTTTTGCTATCTATGTTTCCATAGTATTTGTCACCAGCTTCACTGTTATGGAAATAACGTGCATCTAATTTGATTTTAGAGTCGCCAATTTGAGTGTTATATGCTGCATTTAAATAATGTTGGTTATAAATATCTTCCAGCTGACCAAACCAGTAAGAGCCTGAAATTTTAGGGCTAAAATTATAGTCTAAACCAACATAACTTAAACCATTACTTTCTATTCTTGCTTTACCTGGTGCAAACAAGCTTAGTTTTTCAAACTCATCATCATTACGCGCATTAATATGCGTGATTCGTCCAGCAGACAGTTTTAAATCTTGAATGGCTTTGGTTTCAAATGCCGCACCAGCATATGTTGTCACCAACTGACGTGAATCATCAATAAATGCAACAGGTGTTTTTGGCGAAAGTTCCCCAACTAATAGCTCAGAATCTTTATATTTCAGCTTTAAGGTTGCACCAAATTTATTATAACTACGTTCTTGCTCATTTTTTATGGGATCAAATGGTAAGATCGAATCAGACCTTTCAGCATTATGATTTGATAATCTTAGTGCGTAACTTGAAGTCACGTCAAAACCCACCTGAATGGGTGTATTGGTATAACCTGAACTAAACTTTAGACCTAATGATTGTGACCAACTACCAACATCAGGCTGTGTTGTGTTATTTCGATCAATAAAGAAATTTCTTAAATTTATTGTCGTTTGACTATCTTTTACCAAGTCCGCATAAACTGCTGTATTACAGCAAATTGCTAGTATTGCAAATGTAGGTAACTTTTTCACTCAACTTCCCCTTAGTTTTTTACTGATTTTCTCACTCAACCCTGTTTAATTATTTCTATTCAGCTATATGAAATTTCATATATTCAACCCAATTCTTTTCCAATTCCATAGAAAATTCAATTTTCTTTTAAGTATATTTATATACCTTAATTAATAATTAAATCCCTTTTAAATCTTCATAGATTGAAAAAAAGGCCAAATGATCTAACATTTAGCCCAATTTGATTTAATGAATACCCGCAATATCTTTTAGAATGGTGATAAAAGTATTCTTTTCTTGGTCACTGTATTTTGCAAATACTTCATTTTGATGCTCATCAGCTATATCAAATAAATAATGTGCGGTTTTTTTACCTTTATCCGTTAATTGGTAGAATTCTTCTGTTTCGACTAGTAGCTCATCTTTCTTAAGGATTTCCGCTGCTCTTTCTATTTCTCGCATAGGCATTGCTATATCACGTGGCAAATCATCTTTGCATGAACTTGCACCACTGCCTAGCACTAAAAGCATTCGAGCTTCACTCGTTCTAAAACCTGTGACTAATTGCTTTGGGATGTAATCATTTTGATAAAACTTGAATGCTCGACTCATGAGATAGGCAACATTATTATATAAGTTACCTTGATATAGTTGACCCAAATCATCGGTTTGGACCGGATTTGAATCTTTAATTCTTAACATTGGGTGTGGTGTTACTGCTGAGTACGCACCCTGGTGATATACTAATGGACTACGACCTTCATCTTGAAAATTAACGACCTTTCCAATAATAATCCAGTGATCCCCGCCTTCTACAATTTGAAATAATTCACATTCAAAAACAGCAGAGCAATTTTCCAGAACTGGAGCATTACCTACACCCAAACGGTAGTTTGCTCCTTCGAATTTATCAATATTGCGTTTAGCAAATTTATTCGATACCTCGATTTGTGATCCAGATAAAATATTGACTGCAAAATGACTAGAGTTTTTAAAAACTTCAAAACTGGTCGATTTTTTATCAATACTCCACAAGATTAAAGGTGGGTCTAATGAAACTGAGTTAAAACTATTGGCAGTTACACCCACTTTTTCACCTTGCGCATTTTGCGCTGTAATAATAGTAACCCCAGTTGCAAAATTACCGAGTGCTCTGCGGAATTTCATCGGATCAATAGCTTGTTCTTCCGATTTTTGATAACTATTCATTCCCTTCTCCTGAATCCCAAAATGACCTTCCATGATGGCAATTCAACTATTAAATATCTAAAACTAATCTCGGTGTTTTTGATCGAGAACAACACACTAAAATCTGCTCATTACTTTCTTTTTCTTCGTCAGTAAAGTAGACGTCTCGATGATCGGGTTCGCCTTCAAGCACATCACACATACACGTTCCACAAACGCCCTGTTCGCACGA
Organism: Acinetobacter sp. ANC_7511; assembly: GCF_056779975.1. NCBI lineage: Bacteria > Pseudomonadati > Pseudomonadota > Gammaproteobacteria > Moraxellales > Moraxellaceae > Acinetobacter > Acinetobacter sp. ANC_7511. The sequence goes on along the minus strand of NZ_JBWYIY010000014.1, from coordinate 13,060 downwards.
TAACTCGACTTTAATCCCTTCTCGCGCTAAAGCTTGCAGAATAGTTTCCTCTGGAGCTACTTGAATCGTTTTACCACTTTGTTGTGCAACAACTTCAAAACTAGCGCCACCTAAATCAATATCTACCTGAAAATATTCTTTATGTAATTGATCGGAACTAAAACCCTTAGACTCAGCAAGATTAATAATCCAATCCATAAATCCATTAGGACCACAGGTATATAAATGTGAATCTTTGGCAATATCTTTCATTGCGTGATCAAAAAATTCACGATGATTTGCACCATCATCTTTAAAATGGAAAGTTGTATAACTCGCTAAGGGACCTTGCTTGATTTCATCTACAAATGCAGCGGTTTGTTTAGAGGCTGCACAATAATGCAATTCAAATGACTTATTCTTATTCAATAAATCATAAGCCATGGTAATTAACGGTGTAATCCCAATACCACCACCAACTAAAACGCTGTGAGATGCATCTAACAATGGGAACAAATTTTTAGGATGGCTGACTTGTAGTTGCATCCCTTCAGAGATGTCATTAAACGCCGACAGTGATCCCCCTCTTGATGCTTCGTCTTTTAAGATCCCTAATCGAAAAACACCTTTTAAACTAGGATCTTGACATAGAGAATACTGACGGATTAAACCATTAGGCAGGAATAGATCGATATGTGATCCAGCTTCAATTTCAGGTAATGGAGACTCAGTTGCTGAAATTAAATCTAATACAACAACATTTTCCGCTTCTACTGATCTTTTATTTACTATTACGGAGTATTTTTCGTTCATAGTTTTCCCCTTTATGACTAAGCCAATGCTTAGCGCATAAATAGTCCTCCGTTAATATCCCATGTTGCTCCTGTCACAAAAGCTGCTTGTGGGGATGCTAACAAAGCACAAGTTTCAGCGATAAAACTCATACTGCCTAAAGCCTTAACAGGAATGTTATTGATAAACGCTTCCATTTTTTCATCTGAAACAACGCTGTGTACTATTGGAGACTCCATTGGTCCTGGTGCTACGGCATTTACCGTCACACCTTTAGCGGCAAATTCTTTTGCAAAAATTTTAGTCAAAGTTACGATTGCCCCTTTTGAAGCTGCATAATGCGCTCCCGTTGCAGTACCACCATTCTGACCAGCCAATGAAGCCATGTTGATAATTCGACCAAAGCCTTTAGATGCCATATATTGACCAATAATTTGGCATGACTGAAAGGTTCCTCGTTGGTTGACTTGTGTCACCCAATCAAAATCACTCGCAGTGATTTCAAGGACAGGAGTTGCTTTAGTTACTGTGGCGTTATTGATTAAAACATCCAACTTGTTGAAATGAGTTTCAACCCAACTCACTGCTTCTCTAAAGTCCTGCTCTACTGATATATCCAGTTTTAAGGGATACATTTGCGATGGATACTGACTCGCAGCTTTAGCACTTTCCGCTTTTTCTAAGGTACTTGCAGTTAAAATAACTTGATGCCCTTGTTCAGCAAAATATTCAGCAATCACATTACCTAAACCAGAGGCAGCACCAGTAACCAAAACAACTTGTGACATGGTCACCTCCTATAGAATGTAACTGATACCAGCTAAGGTATCTGTCGAATTGACTAGATTGATAATTTTACGGTCTATTTTGAGTTCGCCATTCTCTTGACGTATTAGCTCATAAATCACATCAGCAGTGTAATGACGTAAATTTTCTTTGCGGAACTCTCTTAAATTTTGTGCACAGCGTAAAATTATCTTGTGATCAGTTTCTTCAATAATTCGCACACGTGACAGGCTACGAACAGTATTGGCCTTGGGAGCTGTCGAGATTGCTTCACCATTTTCTAAACGCTCTACACGTAATTGACGCATGTGGTGATTGTCATATGCATAGTTCAAATGGTTTTCGTAATCTGTCAATGATGGATCAATTGGAATGATGTATTTGCCATTTTCATTCCATAAATTTAACCATGCTTGATACTCTGAATGATCTAACATGTCAGCTTCAGCCCAAATGAATGCTGTTACTTCGTTCAAAAGATTTAAATTAATTTTCATGCTCTTCCCCTTAAGCCGTCATCAACTTTTTCCATTGTTGGTAAGCGCCACGCATGCCTGTTTCAGCACTCACGTCACTCTTCAGACCATCTTCAGTTTTGACTTCTCCTGGTAAACCACGGTTCAACATGATCCAAAGATCATTGCCCGCATTTGCACCATGCTGTACACGCTCCCAAGCTTCCGCATCATCTGGCGTACCAAAACCGAAAGGACCTTGGAAATGTTCATGTAGACGTAGGCGATATTGGTTGGCAATTTGTGGTCCACCATCCATCGTAATCACTGAGTGGTGAATTTCAGTTTTATCTACCGCTAATGGTTGCATTACACGGAAGAACGCCATAGAACATGCAATGTTAGGGAAAATATTTAAGTTAAAGCCCGAACCACCGACAGCACGGCAAATTCGACGAACTTCAAGTTCCTCATGACCTTCTTCACGTAGCGCTTGGGCAAGTTCTTCAAAACGCTCTTGGATTGGTCGCTCCATCAACTCTTCATCAAGATCTACCAGTTCTGGAATCATCACCATCACGCTGTGACCATTTCCTAGATCTTCAACATAGCCTGGTTGATTTTCAAAGTTGAAAAGCTCTTCTGTTTTTTCGTCTACAGAACTTAAGAATGATTTATGAACCAATGGGAAATGATACGCGTCAGTTGTATTTTCCAACTGAATCTTCCAGTTACCTGGGAATGTAAAACGATGTTCACCTAATACTTTGACTGGATAACCTGCGCCTTGCTTCATGAATAGATCAATCCACTTTTTCGCAGCACCTAAAAAGTCTTCTAATGGCTCAATATCGTCTTTGAAGGTCGCAAAGATCATGCCGTTATATTCTTCTACACGTAGGCTGATCAGTGGAAATTCAGATTTATCTAAACATTCGCCATAACTTTCAGGTGAAGGAACGCCACGCAATGTACCATCTAAAGCGTAACTCCAACCATGATATGGACATACAAAGCTATTTGTTTTGCCTTTTTTATGCTCACAAACTGTAGCAGCACGATGGCGACAGCGGTTGAGTAAAACGTGGACTTTTTTCTTACGATCTCGTACAGCCACTACAGGTTGTTTACCAATATTAATCGTTTTATAACTACCAGCATCTGGAATTTCACTTGCATGAGCAACCCAAACCCAAGTGCTGTAGAAAATTTTTTCCATTTCATCTTCAAAGATTTGTGCATCTTTATATAAAGAGGTATGCACTCGGTCACTTTGAACTAATTCATTGTAATCAATTTCAATATTTTGAACTGGTATTGCACTATTCATCATGTATTCCCTTATAACTGTTTATGCAACTCAACCGACTAAATTTGATTGCGGTACTGGTAACTCATCATCACTGGTCCAATGCGTTACTGGTCGACTGAAAATATTTTCTGTTTGGAAGTGTTTGATTTTCCAAATGCCATTATTTTGTTGCTTAAAACGGATTGTCAGTTTGGCTGCATTCAAGTGGCTTGCACCCGTTTTGAAAGTTGATGTTTGCAACATCAACCAGTGACCAACAGCCACATCACCATCAATATAAATTTGTTCAGAATTCACAAAATGTGCATTCATAACAAAATGCGAGTCCTTCAGCGTGTATGTTTTAAACATGTCATATACTGCCTGCCAAGACTCAAGCCGACCAAATGACTGGGCGTATTTTTTCCCTACCCCCTCCCAAATACACTCACGATCAAATAAATCCATCAGCGCTTCTAAATTTGTGTTTTGATTAAGTTCATCACAAATTTCCATATAGCGATTTACGCAATTACGAATTTGATTCTGCGCTTCCAACTGTTGAAGACGTTGAAGAATGCTTTTGAGTTCATTAGAGTCGACCATATCGATATCCTTATCGTTGAATAATTAATTCACGACCAACTCTTGCTTCAACTTTGCAATACTTCCAAAGTTTATATGGACCTTCTCCGACCACAGTCGTACGGAATAAATTACATGCAGCATGAACAGTTTCAATATCAGGTACATCAGCCAATAAATAGGTTGTCCAAGGCCAACCCGTACTTGCACCTACCATGCTTTGATCATCATCTAAGTTGCCGTATACATGAACGCCAGGTAAATCATGGATACCATTCCACATTTCACCAAATGCTGCCCATACTGCCTTTGCTTCTGCTGGCTCTGCATCAAAGAAGTTTTGGTTAATCCCCATACAGAACAATACACGTAATGATTTTTTAGCTTCCATTTCGATTTCCTTCTTTTCGGTCATTTATAAATATCCAGGTGTCGGATTAAGCCCAAAGCTCATCGCACCAGCATTTTGTAAAGTTGCATCACCCATAAATGCATGCTGTGTCACGACATTCGTGTCATTCACAAAGCGACTAAATGGATGGTTGGTATAAATGGCAGTCATCCCAGCTAACATTTGCATTTTGCGTGTGACCTTTGCACAGACTCTTGCAGCATGTGTACAAGATAGACGCATATCACTAATTAAATGTGGCGCAGGTTTTCGCCCGTTGAGTACTTCTTCCCATACAATATCCATGGTGTTGTAGAACCATGTTCTTGCAGCTAGGAACTCAGCTTCAGCTTTCGCAAATTCGTACTGAGTGATAGGTCGATTAGCAATTTCTGCACCTCCAGTAATCGACGACTTACCTGGAGCTAATTTTCTAAATTCTTCCAATGACGCCGAGGCTACGCCAATTCCGACTACGGTGAGGACTTGAGTCGCCAAAGAGAGGGATGGATATTTGAAAAATGGTTCGCTGAGTTTAGATGGCTCACCCCGAACAAAAGTCCAATGCTCAGGTACAAGTACATTATCGACAATGAGATCGTGACTACCTGTGCCTTTTAAACCTACTGTATCCCACGTCATTTCAATTTGTGCTTTATGCGCTGGTAAAACAGCCATACGTGGTAAGCCATGAGATTCATTATCTTTGATCGGGGCAATGCCTACACCAACGATATCTGCACCTTTACAACCACTTGAGAATTTCCAACGGCCTTTTACAACTAAACCATCATCGGTCACTTGAGCAGCTTGCGGTGGAAAAATTCCACCAGCAAAAACGATATCTGGGCCATTTTTATAAAGTTCAGAAAGTGTCTCTTCAGGTAAACTCCCAAGATAAGCTGGGCTCATACCAAAACTTGCAACCCAACCTACTGATCCATCTGCTTTAGAAAGCCTTTCAATAAGTTCACAAAACGTACGTGGTGAAACCTCATCACCACCGAAACGTTTAGGAACTAAAGCACGATATACCCCAATTGATTTCAGTTTTTGAATAATGTCTTGACTCACGTATGCTTGTTCGTCGAATTCACCTGAACACGCTCGCTGTCTAATCTCTTGACATAATTCTTCAAGATCAATCAAGCTCTCAGTTTGATCTTTGGCTAAATTGCTCATTTGCCACCTCCTTGTGAATGCTTCGTAATATCGACAATGTGTTGTGCAATAGCACACAATTTTTCATCTTCACCATGCTTAGCGATTAATTGCATACCGACAGGTAAGCCATTTGATGTTTCATATGGAATCGTGAGCGCTGGATGGCCCGATAAATTAAATGGTCGCACGAGCTTAGTTAAATTGAGGAAAGCAACAGTATTTTCAGCTTCGTCTAATTTAGGTGGAAATTGAGGTAGTGTCGGCAGTATCAAGACATCAACGTTGTTGAGTAAATCATTGATCTGCTTTGTGAATTCAGTTCTGATTAATTCAGCATTTTCAACATCTTTTTGAGTGGTTTCAGATGCTTTTAATAAACGCTGCTGAACATCATTGGCTAGAAGTCCAGTTTGAGTAAGATCATGATATGCACCCCAAGTTTCATAATTAATGATCGACATACCTGCTTGATATGCTTCATCAATATTGTTTATGACTAGATTTTTTTGAGGTAAATCAATTTTTGTTAACTCAGCATCTAAGACATGCCAAATTTCAGATTCCGCTTCGACACGCAATATTCCTAATTGAATCTGCTGTTGATCAATTTGGATTTGTTTAAAAGTAGGATCAATGATTTGCATAGCAAGAATCAGATTATTGATATCTGATGCGAATGGCCCAACACAGTCTAAAGTGGTATCTTTTGGCCAAACCCCAACACGGCTAACACGCCCAAATGAAGGTTTTAAACCATACACTCCACAGCAAGCGGCTGGCATACGAATTGAGCCACCTGTATCTGTACCAATACTAAAGTCTGCTAGACCCGCCGCAACAGCTGCAGCCGAACCACTGGAAGAACCTCCAGGAATAAGCTTCGGATACTTAACATTTAAAGGTGTTCCGAAGTTTTTGTTTACTCCAGTTATACCGAATGCAAGTTCATGAAGATGAGTTTTTCCAATAATTTTGCAATCACTGTTGAGTATATTTTTTATAATTTCAGCGTGTGAGTTTGCAGGGCATGCTTCAACGCGCGCCTGAGTTCCAAGTGTCGTCACTTCATTTTGTATATCAATTGAGTCTTTAACCATGACTCTAATTTTTCCATCTCCTAAAGAGAGACTTCTAGATATAATATTCAATTCACTTTTCCATGTATTTTTATACTAAACATCAATATCTGAAAAATTAATGTATTTGTCAAGTTATTTTGAAATAAAATAATCTTTGTCTTTTTTCTTGTATAATCAATTATATTTTTTTAAGTTTAATTGCTGCTCATGTTAAAAAATTTTGAAAATTATTTGCCAAATAACGATCCCAAAAGTTTGGAAAATTTCCCATTTTTTTGGATATCTCAAGTTAATGGTAAGTATTCCCAATTGATTGATAAATCTTTAAAAAAAATCGGTCTCGATAATACAAAAAGAAAAATCATTTTGAGTACAAATGCTCTCGGTGAAGCGAATATCACTGAAATAGCTAATTTAGCAACAATCAAATTAACAACTGCAACTAAAGCAATCTATAGATTAGTCGAAGAAGGGATAGTTGAAGTTTTCTCATCCCCTCATGATGAAAGGATTTCTATGGTGAAGCTCACTGAAAAAGGATATGGTCTTGTGGATGAAATTAATCAGATCAATCGTGTTACTTTAGCTGGTATATTAAATTCTTTTGATGAGCAAGAACTTGAGTCACTAAATTTACAATTAAAGAAAATATTCAATTTAATGCCAAATAGGTAAAAAGACTAAAATCTTTTTACCTACTAACGCTTATTTCATAATTTCATATTGTGGAATAAGCTGATTAAATCGCAAATTTTCAGCGAATTTTGATATGACATTTAGTTTATATTGATAAATATCCATACTTTCATATTTGTAAAAACCTGATAGTTCTCTAATGCCATTTCTATTTTCGCGCATATTTTTTTTGATAATATCAGGGGCTTTGTAACGCTCACCAAGTTCTTCTCTCAAATACTCTGAAGCATGATACAGAATATCTCCTCCTCCCCAATCGATAAACTCTAACATTCCTAACACTGAAAAACGCAAACCAAAACCTGTACGAATCGCTTTATCAATATCCTCAGCACTTGCTACGTTTTCTTCAACCATTCTCGCTGCTTCATTCATTGCTAATGCTTGAATTCTTGGAACAATGTATCCAGCAACTGCATTACAAATCACTGGGACTTTACCAATTGCCTCAAGTAATGTTTTTAGTTTTTCTACTGCTATATCAGCAGTATGCTCCGATCGGCTTAGCTCAACTAAAGGCATTAAATACCCAGGATTAAGCCAATGCGCATTAACAATACGTTCTGGATGAGAAATTAATTTTGCTATATCAGTGACCAAAAAGGTCGAAGTCGTTGATGCTACAATACAGTTTTTAGAAATTAAGGGTTCTAACCACCAAAAACAATGTTGTTTATGAGTCATTATTTCAGGTACACCTTCAATAATTAATTCACAATTTTTCCAATCAATAGTTTGATTATCTTTGAAATAGAAATGAATTCTTTCTTTTAATACTTTACATTGATCATTCACTAACATCCCGATATGTTCTAAGAGATGCAACTCTTGTTCGAGGCTGTCATTCCATTTTTGCAGAAATTCATTTTTTTCTGCTGGGTTTCGATCTTTTACATCTACAAGTGCAATCTCAATTCCTGCATATGCGAATGCGATCGCAATCGCATTACCCATTCTGCCTGCACCTACAATAATAATATTTTTAATCATGCAGATTGCTCTCCGGAGTTCAACAGGTGTTTTAATTGTTGCTGTGTTAAATCAAATAACCCTAAATTTTCAAGAGTGCGACCCTCACTATACAAATCCCTACCAGTAATTGATGATGCGATATTCAGAAGCCCTTCAGCAATCGGCGTTTTGACTCCAACATACTTACCAACCGATACAATAAATGACAGGCCTAATCGTGTGTCTTCGAGCATATACCGATGTGAATGTAAATCTATTTTCTCGCGCCAATCGCCACTGTCAGTCAACTTACCATGTGCCCCCCTACCATACATCCACTCATCTCCTTCACCCTCTTTATTGTAGTGATCTGCGAGTGGGAAATGCTGTTTCGAGTATCCCAATGCTTCTCGAATATTCATTCGCTCTTGATCTAATAAGCTCGTTACTCTCCTCACTGAAGGTTGAGTACCTTCATTATGAATATCCCATACATCAAAATGTTCTAAAGGTGCAGCATTGAGCATAATTAATGGAGGATGAATAATGGGTCCTGCATTCATTAAAGCTCCACTCAAAGCATCCTCTATAGGCTCGATGCTGTCATAAGCTTGCTTTAATACTCTAATAGCATGATCTTTTAATTTTGCTGGATAGACCCCAGTAGGCAATCGCGTCGCATATACACTAATCACGATAGAATTCGGACTATGTTTTCTTACTAAATATGGCAAAGTACCCGTTTCAGCAAAAGCCACGTCAGACTTATTTCCAATTTTAAGCATTGCTTGAGCAAATAGGTATGTTCCAAAAGTACCTGGGGGTAAAAATACGACTTGACCAGATGTTAAGTAGGGTGCTATTTCAATCGATAAATCTTCATGGCTTGTTGCGGGTAAAGGAATAATAATCAATTCAGCGTTTTCAATAGCTTTGGATAAATCAGTTTCAAGTTGGATTTTTTGATGTTCAGCCCCAACAGATACTGTTCTAGTGCCACGAAAGTCTTTTACAGTAAGCTCACCATATTTCGCTAATTCTTTTAGTGAATCTCGATCTCTTCGCCATAATTTAACTTCGTGATTTTTTTCCGCCATCTCCACTGCTGATGCATAACATCCATGTCCACCGCCAAGAACCGTGATTTTCATTTTCTTCCCTTACATATTTATTGTGTATTGTGATAGTAGGAAAGATTCTTCTTTTTGCTCGCGTCAAAAAGCGGTACTGCTATTCGAATTACGAATTTATTTCTATTAATTTGTTTTGTTTCACGGTTTCTGAAGGCGTGCATCCATAACGTTTTTTATAAAGCCGAGTAAAGTGTCCAAAGCTTCTTACACCATGAGCATTGAAGATATCAATTATAGGCTGATCAACCTGAGTGTGTTTAAGTTCTTGATGAACTCGGTCCAATTTGATTGATGTCATGAAACTGAGAGGCGTTTGGTTCAAATAGGTATTAAATCCCTTTTGAAGCGTTCTTACCGAGACTTTTACAAGCCTCGCAACTTCCTCAATCGAGATTGCTTCCATATAATGTTGCTCAATCAAATGAGCTGCATTTTTGATATAACTTGGGATGAGTTGATATTTTTTATCTGCGATTCGTTCACTGAAATTATGTGGAATTTTGATCAGTAATAACTCAGTCAAATATGAACTAAAGCTATCAGAAATTTGCCACCAATTTTCAATATTTGAATATGCAAAGCATAAGTAGTTCAGTGTTTCTAAAATTGAAATTCTTTCTTCAGATGTATAGGAAATGCCACTATCGAAAATAAGATTTTTTTGAGGGATATATCCCAACAAGCGATATAAAACAGTGTTGATCAACTCATGATCAATTTTTAATATGATATTTCTACATTTGGCTTGGAGTTCAATTCTATTTTCAAAATGAGGATGAGAAACTGTAAGTAATCCAGGACGTTGTTGATAAGTTGAATGATCATATTTGACTTTACATTCCCCTTCCAAATTAAATCTAAACAGATAACTTTGACACTCAGCACCAAAACTAATTTGAACTGCAGCATTGTAACTTAATTCAAATAGTGCAACTTGACCAAATGAAAACCCACTTAATTTTACTTCTAAAGATTCATCATTCAATACTTCAAATTGATGAGGGCACAAGTATTGTCCTATCACATCTTTAATCTGAAAATAATCTTTTGAAGACAATAAGTTGAATTTCTTTAAAAGTTTCAGATTCGATAAATACATGATAGGTGTACCCTCATTATTTTATTCAGACATGATTTATTTATACTCAACTTGCAAACTATTTTCGAAGGCTTTACAACCCACTTTCAATAAGACAAAGCACAATACGCATGATATTGCACCAACGATAGATATCGATGAACCGACCATTAAAGGATTTTCAAAAATACGATCCGTAATTAAAGCCACTAATGTGGTACCAATACCTAAAGCAATCAAATTACTGATGAGTAAAAAGATAGATGAGATTTGGGCACGTAATTGATTTGGCGAAAGCATTTGCATTGCTGTTGTTGAGATCGGCATTGGGAAAGAAGCGAAAAACATTGCAACAACCAACAATGTAACTGATAGCCATAATTCATTAACTTGTGAAAACAAAATCATTGGAATAATCAGACCTACGATTCCAATCACACCCACAAACATAGGCGAATCTTTTCTGCCTTTTTGAATAAAATAATCATTCATCCAACCAGCCGCAAATACACCTAAAGTATTTGAAATCAGTAACACGGCACCCAACATATAGCCCACTTCAGTGGCTGTCATATTGTAATGTCGTATGTAAAATGCAGGTGTCCAGCTAATTAAGCAAAACAATGCCATGGCATAAAAAGTAAATCCCAAATAATGACATGTAAATGTTTTTTTATGCTTTTTCAAAAATTTAAAAGTATCACTAAGCTTTACTTTTACCACGTTCCCCTGCGCATCGACCATTTGCCCTTTACGCTTAGGATCTTTAACAGTTAAAAGTACCAATATGCCAATAATGACTCCTGGTAAACCTACTAAAATAAACGCCACTTGCCATGCCTTTAACATTCCAAATAAGGGTACAGCGATAAGAGACATGTCCTTGAGTAATCCAATGACAAAACCGCCTACTAAAAACGCGATTCCCCCACCAACAAAAGATCCAATCGAATAAATAGCGACAGCTCGACCCAATTTATCTTTTGCAAACATATCACTAAACATTGAATAGGCTGCAGGTGACAAAGCAGCTTCACCAATTCCTACGCCCATTCTGCTCAAAAACAACTGGATAAAGTTCTTACTTAAACCACATAAAGCTGTTGCAATGCTCCAAAATACAATCCCAGCAGCAATTAATTTTGGTCTTGAGAATCGATCTGCGATATAAGCCAATGGAAGACCCATGAATGCGTAAAATAAAGAAAAAGCTAGTCCATGAAGTAAACTGAATTGCGTGTCTGTTAAATTCAAATCTGCTTTTATCGGTTCAATCATCAAAGCCAAAATTTGACGATCGATAAAAGAAAATATATATGCAATCATGCAAAGTATTACAACATACCAAGCATAAATATCCTTTTTTTTTGCATCATTACTCTTTAACTCGGAAATTTTTTCCATCGAAATCATCCTAAATATTTTATAGATCAGCGCTATCCCTATGACAAATCCATGCCAATTTATGCTGATTTATAAAATTAATATCATTTTTAACATTATTATTCTATTTATTTTTCCATTAAATATTACATATAAATAGATATTTTATATTAATCTAATCATAAAAATTAGTTCATGCTCTTCAATTCGTCTAGATAATCTAATATTTGTTTGATGTATTCATTATTATCGATACTTCTATAGGCAACTGTAATTGGACTTTCAGCCTCATTATCTAGAATTGGTATAAATTTCAAATTTTTCATACCTATAGAGCATGCACTCTTTGGAATAATACACCCCCCCTCACCAGATGACACCATTCCCAATGCCATATGGATTTCTCTCGTCTCGATCAGATTTTGGGGAATTAAGTCAAGTTCAGAGAATATTCCTTGAACAAAAGTTGAGAAGTTTGGTTTAGGAGTATTTGGATATATATAAATATGTTCGTTGACCAATTGTGATAAATGTACTTCCTTAACATTTTGGGTCACTAATGTATGATCTTTGTGCACTGCTAAAAAAAGTTGCTCTCTTTCGATCACTATTCTTTTTATTGAAGGATCACTAATTCCTAATCGACCAAACCCAATATCAATTTTTCCCAATTTCAAAGCTTCTACCTGGTCTCTGGTTCCGCATTCCACTAATTCAACTTTTATATTTGCAATATGCTTTCTTAAATAATCAATGATCTCAGGTAATTTCCAATAAAAAAGCGAACCAACATACCCAATTCGTACCGTAGTATCTGTCACTTTATATCGATTTACCATCGATTTAGCATGTGCTGTTAAGGTCAGTATCTGTACAGCATATTGGTAAAAAAATTCTCCAACTTCAGTTGTTTTGATCGGTCTCATGCCTCTTTCAAATAATACGACACCTAACTCTGACTCTAAGTTTTTGATTTGTCGTGTAAGTGGTGGTTGTGCGATACATAATTTTTCAGCAGCTTTTGTAATACTTTTTTCTTCGACCACAGTAGCAAAATACTTTAATGTTCTTAATTCCATTGAAATTTCCTCAATCCATACTTTTTTAGTATTTTAATATACTACTTAACCTCTATTTTCAATACTTTATTTCAAATAAGGTATTTAGCATATATTAATGGAATATATTGCTGCATGTACAAAAATATTGAAACCTTGCTCGTTGAAATCCCGACGATCCGCCCACACAAGATGGCGGTCGCAACGATGCAAACTCAAACCTTAGTCCTCATTAAAAT